>CAZCLJ010000026.1:7382-28094 GCA_964499465.1 uncultured Hyphomicrobiales bacterium | reverse complement strand
GAGCTTTGCGAAAGTTAAAAAAATCTAATCTTTCTAATCTTTATGTCATCTCCATCTAAATAAAGGTCTTCCTTTATCTGGGGTTCAGAATGACCGACAAACTATGATGTCATTGGTAAACGAAGTGATGAATCTCAAGTTTCGTGGTAGCAATGACTTGTGAGATTTCTCACTTCGTTTCGAAATGACACTTTAATTATATTTATGAAAGCAACTTGGTATAAGAGAACGTATCAGACTTGTCCTTTTTATATTAAGTTACTATTAATCATACTTCATAAATTTTGCAAAATGTGAGCCAATACCTAATTTTAACTGAATTAAATACTGCCCTTGTGGAAGATTTTCTACATTTATTAAATATGAATATATTCCAGATGAATAATTACTTAATAATTCCTGTTTTACTAATTCGCCATAAATATCATAAATATTGATTTCTACATTTTCATTTTTGGCTAAGCCGAAATCTAATGTAAATATGCTGTTTGTAGGATTTGGATAAGTTGTGCCAATATATGATTTTGCAGGTATTCCGTAGCTTGTGATTTCAATTGGAACATTGCAATTAGAAAATCCTTCATATAAAATGGGTTTGCTGTCGCCACTTAAATTGATTGGTTTATCTATACAATTTTTGATTAAATGCAATGTATCGTAGTAATTCTTGATTATTGTATTGATTGGACTATAGCATACTTCTAATACTTTCGTTTCCTGTGGATTTATAACAAGTGGAAATTGAGATTGTGGTATTGAAAAATATACATTTTGAGCGATTATAACATCATTTAATATAATTGGTTTCAAGCCATAATTGAAAAACTGAATACTATCGCAATATAAACCACCGATAGAACAATCCACATAATCCATATTATTATTAGGAGCAAATAAGGGACTGGAAATTGTAAACCCGGGAATTGTATCTATTATAGTTGTTCGATTGTCCATTGAGTCAATAGCTATTAGCTTATAAATTGCATCTTGATATAAATCAATAACTGTAATTTTTAATTTAATTTCATCGGAACTAATTAATTCAAAATCAGCTCTGCAATTTATTAATTGTTCTGTTTCTACTTTCTTTAAACCATAATCGTAAATTAATGAATCGTAGAATACTACTTCAGAGTATTCAAAGCAAGGGGCATAATTTGTTTTTGATTGTGGTGCGTTTTTATCTGGTTGTGTTCCAAATTTAAAATTTAATACATTCCTTTGGGCGCAATCATTTGCAATTACAATAGAATCGACAAAAGTAGAATCGAATTCCGATAAAAAGCAAAGACGTAAATTTCCAACTTTGCCAGCTGCAATTTTTAGCGGTAAAGGACTTGTTATTCTAAATTGGTCTGGATAATTTAAATTAATTGTGTTAATTGTTTGCTCGAATTTCCCATAATTTTTTATAGGAATATCTATACAGTATTCGCTGTTTATTTTTCCTACGTAGTTGCTAAAAGGGATAGTTTCATCAAGTTGAAGTTCATTTTTTAAAGTGAAGCCGGGAATTTCAATAGTTTTATTCGATTCTAAGTTCATCGAATCCATAACATTTATTCTAAATTTCCCATCTTGAAATTTATCAATTAATCTTGCTGAAAAAAGAATAACTTTCTGTAATTCAGTGAATTTGCTAAGCAATACTTCAGTATTGACCTTTTCGCTTTCAGGAACGCTAATGCTAATCACTCCGGAATCATACATTGCGGTATCGGTAATTGCACCATTTATTTCGAAGCAATCGATATTTGAAATGATTTCCGGTGCTTTAAAGTCGTGTGGTCTGAAACTAAGCCCACCGACGTATCCATAAGAATTATTACCGCCAAAGCCATAAACAATAATTCCAAATTCTTCTGCAGAACTGGCATTATGCTGTCCTTCATCAACTTTGATATTTGCGTAATAAAAATCAGAATTTGAAATTCGTGTAAATGAATTTGATGGAACACTTGCGCCGTCAAGATTTATTTCGTTTCTTGCAGTTGCCGGAACAACCAGAGTAATATAATGCTCATCATATACTTTTTCATAGAAGAAACCACTTGATTGATATGCCTGTGTATTCATCACTTTATAAGAAGTCATAAACTGTTCTTTAGGTGAAATAACAACAAAGAATGGGTCGCCTAATTTTAGTTGAGATGCATTGTTGTTAGAAGTTTTTTTATACTGGGCAACAAGAATAGGTGAGTTTGATGTTATATAAGCAGCTTCGGTTAAAGGTCCTTCGTAAAAGCCACCTTTATCTAATGTAACAGTCATTTGTCCATTAATATAAACAACAGTTGAATCGTAAGCAGCTAAAATTCTGTATAAATCAGTTCCTAAATTTGTTATGCCGGAAGGTGATACAAATGGAGTTATAAAAGAATTTTTTCCCCATGTTCTAACAGGTGGCATCTGAGAAATCAGGAAATCTCTTGATGGACTGCTATGCCCAGCTCTCACCGGAACTGTTGCTTTTTGGTGCCCGGAAAAAACTGCAACTGGTTCTGATGATTGAACTGAAGTGCCAGTTAAATCAGATTCGTTAATTCCTCCGGTAACTATTGCCTGCACTAAATAAACCTCACCTTTGTTTAAGGTAATCTCCTGCAGTTCATAACCGTTTGCGTAAGTAGGAGCCGTTGGATTGATTTTTATAAGTGTATTGTCTTCTGTAGCGACTACAGCGAATTGAGAAGGAGTTTTTTGCATATTTTCTGTATCACTGTAATAAGACATAATTAAATAGTCGTTTCCCAGAATATCTGTTGGAAAGACCATCAATGCATCACTTGTTGTTACTGCTTGACTATGTCCATATACGATTATTTCATTATCGCTTGTTATATGAAATGATTGTTTTGCTACCCGTTCACATTGATTTCTTTCAAAAGGTTGACCTGAATCGTTATAACCAACTAATTCAAAATTAAAATATGAAACTTTAAATTTATAAACTTCAGCCGGATTAGTAATCGAAAAATTATGAGTGTATTCCCTACCTGTGCTGTCATAATATACGATTGAACCAGTAGTCGGAACATCTGCAACAATAAAAAGATACAATGAATCTCCGTATTTTCTGCTTTCATTATAATCAGATTTATATGTGTGAAAATTCGGTGGGAATGTTACCCAGAAATCTTTTCCTTTGCTATCTTCAGTTTGGGCATCTAAATTAGAAAATCCCAGCAACAGCAAAATTATAAAAAAGTATAATTTTCTCATAACTTCTCCAGAATTAATTTATTTATAATAGCAACAACAAATTAATTAAAAATAAGTTACGAAGGAAATAATATTTATTTCTAAAAGTTTTTTTTATTTGGTTGTTCATTTTTCTACTAAGGTTTTTAAGTAAAATAAGGTTTCTCATTGTTTATAGAAAGTTGTTACGATAGAATAAGTTTTTATTAGAAACCTTAAACCTTATTTCAATAATTAACCTTAGTAGAAAAATTTTTACAGTTGGAGCCAAACCTTATTAGCTTATTTCTTTTCTTTCAGTCTTGCGAACAACTTGCAACTCGTATTACTAAATAAACTCAGAACTCCTGATGCCTCGTAGTTTGTTATTGCGCAGTCTTGTCATTCTGAACGAAGTGAAGAATCTCACAAGTCATTGCTACCACAGAGTTTGAGATTCTTCACTTCGTTCAGAATGACACTTTATTCGGATAATTTGCGCAATTGTTCTTTACGAGGCAAATCTCCTAACTCCTTTATTTTCGTTATGGGGTCTGGAGTTCTGAGCTTTAAAGAAAGCATCATTCCCAAATTCAATTTGGGGAGGAGAGGGAAATCAATGTCATGCTATCAGCTTGCTGATGGTATGACTTGAAAATATTGAATATTCTTTTGTCTTTGAACTGTGATTTTTGTGATTTATTTGATGAAGATGATTTTTTTGTCTGAACCTTGATTAAAAGGATTTAAAGATTTCCTGATTATTACTTGGGAAAGAAAATATTTAAAAAGATATTCCATATTTTCTTAAATATGGAATATCTACAAAAAAAATGTAGAGACAAGGCATGCCTGTTCCCTACAAAAATTAAAAAATGCCGATGGCTGTTAGCTGACAGCCGTCAGCTAACAGCTAATTCCCCGGATACGTTAAAACTGCTGGTGCAATTTATGCTATTTAAGATGTATCAATTTGTAAGTGAATTGCTGCTCATTGGTAAAAACTCTTAAAAAATAATTACCATCTGGATAGATATTTGAATTAAAAGAAAAATTATATTCTCCTTCTGGAAGAAATTTTGATTCTATTCCTTCTAAATATTTTCCAGTATTTTCCCAAATATCAATAGTAAAATTTGATGATTGTTTTATAAGCAACTTAATATTCAATTTACTTTGAAAAGGATTAGGAAAATATTCAATTGAAAAATAATCATTAACAATTTCTTCTTCAAAAACATAAGAATATTCGCTTTCAAACTTTACTAAAAAAGCATCAATGCCACCACCAAAAGAGCTTTGATGTGAACCAGCAGTTGCAATTGAGTCGCTTGACCCTGTTGAACCAGCAAGATAGACATAACCCGAGCCATCTGTCGCTACTGAATAGCCATAATCTTCACTACTCCCCCCATAATAGGTTCCCCACTGGCGAACACCATTACCATTGAATTTCACAAGAAAAGCGTCACTATAATAGCCACTACCCAAAGAACTTTGATATGAACCAGTAGTTGCGATTGAATCGCTTGAATATGTCCAACCAATTAGATAGACATAACCCGAACCATCTGTTGCTAATGAATTACCATTGTCTTCATAAATTCCCCCATAATATGTTCCCCACTGGCGAATACCATTGCTATTGAATTTGACAAGAAAAGCGTCATCCCAACCCCCAATAGTGCTTTGATGCGAACCAGCAGTTGATATCGAACTGAGTGAACCTGTTCGACCAGCCAGATAGAGATAACCCGAACCATCTATTGCTAATGAATTGCCATAATCATCACTACTCCCCCCATAATAAGTTCCCCACTGGCGAACACCACTGCTATTGAATTTGATAAGAAAAGCATCATAATCGCTACCGCCAAAAGAGCTTTGATGTGAACCAGCAGTTGCTATCGCATTTATTGAATTTGTACGACCAGTGAGATAGACATAATCAGAGCCATCTGTTGCTATTGAAGTGCCAATTTCACTATTAGTTCCTCCATAATAAGTTCCCCACTCGCGAAAACCCGTGGTATTAAATTTGACAAGAAAAACATCCAAGAGACCACCCCCATAAAATGTTTGATGTGAACCAGCAGTTACAATTGCATTTCTTGATGCTGTATAACCAACAATATAGACATAATAAAAGCCATCTATTGCTACTGAAGTGCAACAATCTTCAAAGTCACCTCCATAATAGGTTCCCCACTGGCGAACACCATCGCTATTGAATTTGACAAGAAAAGCGTCCCAGTCGCCACCGCCATAATTGCTTTGATGTGAACCAGCAGTTGCGATTGCGTCACTAGACTCAGTCGTACCAGCAAGATAGACATAAAGCCATCCAGCAGTTGCTACTGAATAGCCATAATCATAACCACTCCCGCCATAATAGGTTGCCCATTGGCGAACACCATCGCTATTGAATTTGACAAGAAATGCGTCCGTGTCACCACCAAAAGAGCTTTGATGTGAACCAGTAGTTGCAATTGCGTAGTTTGAATATGTCCGACCAGCGAGATAGACATAACCTGTACCATCTGTTGCTACTGAATTGCCATAATCAGTGTCACTTCCCCCATAATAAGTTCCCCAAAGTCGTGTTGGTGGGTCTATAATCAAGGGCTTGCTTTGGTCGTAGTTTGCAATATTGAAACTTATTGTGTTGTTGCTGTTTTTTGTGAAGTGAGTTTGGGAGCTGGGGACTGGTGATTGGGAGCAGAAATCCCTTGAGTTTAGATAGTCGTTTAAATCGTAGGGTTGGTAAGCAACAGGGGCTTTTTGCTCTATGCTTCCCAAAGGAGTTTCTACTTTTAAAGTACCATCTGCAGTTATTTCTACGTCTTTTGCTCCTTCAAATACAAAATTAATCAAATTCGGATTTGCACCGGGTTTGACTACAAAATCATATTGCACCAAACCATCGTTATTTGCATAAACAACAAAATCAATATTCGGATATACATCAGAAAGTTTCACTGTTTTGAACTTTCTAACGTGAGTAATTCCGTCAGGGCAATGAGCAAGGTAATAATTATTATAATCTTCAGTCATTTCAAATTGCTCAAAATTCGGATTAAAGCTTGAACCTTTGAGCCGCATATCCACACAGTAAATTTCTGTTGGAATTGCTTCATCTTCAAATTCGTTTTGTTTGTCAAATCTTTCTTTTGAAAGCATCTTGTCTCTTTGTGCTTTCACTTTTTCTTGATTTCTTTTGATGAAAGAACAACTTATGCCATCGCGGCGAATAGTTACAGTTCCATAAGGCACTTCTGAAATAAAAAGGACATCGTAATTTACGTTGCCGTTTTGGTCGGCAATCTGCCCTTTATTTTCAATAAATTCAATACTTTTCATATTTAGCATTGATTGAGCTTCAGTAAGCGTAGTATTCTTTGCAAATAAACTGATTCCTACGCAAAGAAAAATTATTGCTGCGGTAAAGAGTATTTTCATATTTTCTCACCATTAAACAAAAATAAATATTTTACAATTTCAATAATTACAAATTAATAAAAATCTATTTATATGCAAGAAATATTAACATGAATAATTCATCCGATGACTTCCCCGTCATCAGATGAATAGACTCAGTAAAGATATAATCAATTACTACTGAATATTTTCTATAAATTTATGAATAATACAAGTTAAATATCTTTGTTTTGTTGTTTTTGTTAATTTTAATTTTACTTAATTTCTTCTTATTTTATTAAGATATCCTAAATCTCGGAAATGTTGTTTTAATATTAACAACTCTCTATAATACAATTAATTACAAATTTTTAAAATTTGCTTTCCAACGCATTTACAACACTTTTTGTTTTTCGTAAATTAAATTTCTAACATTATTCTACTTCAATTAATTTTACAATTTAAGAAATTCTAAATAAAACAAAAATATATATCAAGTAATTGTAAATCATAAAATCTATCCATTATTAAAAACTATTTCTATTTTCTTTCTATCTATCCAAATTTTATAATAAAAAGAGAGAAAAGTGCAATGCTATTCGTAGAAATAGCAAACATCTTTTTTTCTGTTTAATAATAAAATATTTTAAACTATTTTCTCAAATATTTTGCTTTTTTAAAATTATTATTGTAATATTGCATAATAATTAAAAAATAGAAAAAAATATGAGAATTGAAATTATTCTGAGGGCTGATGGTGATTTAATATTGCCTTTTCATCATAATTTATTTTTACAGGCATTCGCATATTCTCTAATTCAAGATAATGCTTTGAAAGACGAACTGCATAATCAAGGCATTGCTTACGAAAAAAGAGTATTCAAGCCATTCACGTTTTCAAATCTAATTGGTAATTTCAAAATTATTGATTCTCAATTCCATTTCCAGTCGCCGATTAAATTTATTATTTGCACTAATTTGAAAGAATTAGCTAAGGAATATGTCAATTCGATTATTTCAGATAGTAGTTATTTTTTAAATAAGCAGAAAATTGAAATAATTTCAATGAAAATGCTGAAAGAACCTGATTTGTCTAATGCGATTCGGTTCAAAACGCTTTCGCCGATTACAGTGTATTCTACTTTGGAAAATCCGGACGGTTCGAAATACACAAGATACTACAATCCAAGAGACCCTGATTTCACACAGCTTATTAAATCGAATATAAAGAAAAAGGCAGCTGCTTTGTATAACATTGAAATGCCGGATGATGAGTTTTATATGAAACCAATCAGTTACCACGATAAGCAAATGAAAACCATAATGTATAAGAATACGATAATAAAAGCGTGGGCTGGTGATTTTGAATTGACTGCAAGCGAGCAATACAAGAGAATTGCTTACGAAGTCGGTTTAGGCGGAAAAAATGCACAGGGACTTGGCTGTATAGAAGTATTAGAATAAAATTATTTTAAATAAATTGGAGAAAAAGAGATGATTGTAGAAACAAAAGAAATTGGTAGCTATAATTTAAAATCTGCTGCCAAGGATTCACTTCAATTTCATATTGAAAAAAAATGTATGTTTGAAAAAAAATATTTTTTGTAATTTAGTGTAATGAAAAATAAAAAAAAAAGGAAAAAATGCCTAGATATTATTTTAACTTACCGACTTTTAATGAACTAACAAAAGAGCAAAAAATTGCTGTTGATAGACCTGAAGCAATTTCATTAACAGGCGCACCTGGTACAGGAAAAAGCGTTGTAGCTATATGGAGGCATTTAAGAAATTATTCTGAAAACATTAGAAATAGCATTTTGCTTACTTATACAAAGAGTTTACATTATTATATAAGAATGTCTATAGAATCAAAATATAGAGAAGAAAAAGATTTAACAAAAAAATCTTTAATTGAAAAAGCAAAAGACAACGTTGATAGAATTTTACTTTGGAAATCAAAAACATTTGATGAAATAATAATTGATGAAGCACAAGATATACCAATACAACAAATACAAGATTATACTAATTTTTCAAACATTATTTCTTATACTGCAGATAATAACCAGATTTTATACCCAAACAGATCTAGCTCTGTAAATGAGTTGCAACAGTTATTAAATAATAATTTTGATTGTCCTCTTCAATATAATTTTAGAAATACAATTGAGATAATAAACTTTGT
Source organism: uncultured Hyphomicrobiales bacterium (assembly GCA_964499465.1). Lineage (GTDB taxonomy): Bacteria > Bacteroidota > Ignavibacteria > Kapaibacteriales > UBA2268 > JAAYJM01. Next base: position 19,312 of record CAZCLJ010000026.1, on the reverse strand, counting down.
TAAAACTGCTTTACCAGATTTCGACTTTCCTCCCAATTTCCTACAAAATATGAAAAAAAATGGACCAAAACCAATAATAAAAAAACTACAAAATATAAACCAACAATTTGATTCGATTTTTCAGATTATTGATGATTTTATTGATGACTTGGGAACTCATAATATAGCTATATTATTACCAACAGGTGATATGGTTGATTATTTTCACAATAATATACAAATAAGATACCCTAATGCAACTAAGTACCATTCAAATTTGGAATTTCAGAGCTTTAATAATATTCATATAACAACTTTTAAATCATCAAAAGGACTTGAGTTTGACACAGTGATTATACCAAATTTTCAAAGTAAGGAAGTTTACAAACAAACTATATTAGTTAATGGAAAAAGCTTGATAACAGATAAGGATTATTACGTAGCTTTTACAAGAGCAAGAAGAAACCTTTTTTTAATATGTTCTTGGAATTGTAATAATCTGATGCCAAATAATGGTACTTATATAATTGAAGATTTTGTAAATTAAAAAAATATAATGAAAACAACAAAATACTATTTTCCAATTAATTCTGTTAATTTAAGTTCATATTTTAGCCGAGCTTTAATTTATCCTGCTATATATGAAAATGAAAGAATTAATGACATACAAAGTATAAATAATACTAGTCTTCTTCTATGTAAAAAAATAAAAACAATAAATTCTAATTGTTGTTTAGAAATTATCCTTTTTGATAAAGACCAAAAAGAATTAGAACCAATTTCAAAAACTAATTATTATATATATAATAAACCTTTACCAATTTCACGAGTTGTTTCAATACATTTTTTTAACGAAGAACAAAAAAAAATATCAATATATAACGCTCGGACATGCTCTTTTATACCAGATTGGCTAATAGAATTAAATACAGATATAAAAGATAAAGATATTGATAAAGAAAAAGGAATTAAGCAATTATCAAATAATGGAATTGATTTTACAAAAGAAATAACTCATTTTGATAAATGGTTGGGAGCTTTTGCATTTTTACAATTTGGAGCGGTTTCTAATAATAAATATCCAATTTCATATTTTGAAAACCTATCTATTTTTAATATCGAATTAAAAAGTAAGTTAATAGAAATATTGAATGATTTTAATCCTTTATTAAAAGGTGCAATAGAAAAAGACAGTGATTTTTGGAATAGACTTTATCCATATATATTCGATGAAAAAGAAATTAATATTGTTTCTTTAGCAAAAGAAAAAAATATTGAAATTAACCTAAGGAATAATAAGTATGATATAAATAGATTCAGACATAATGATTTTTTATATATTATTGCATTTCTTGATTTATATGGAGATAATAGTGTATTAACAAGGGATAATTTAGTTAGTGAATTTTTATCTGGTAAAATTAGAAAAGATTTAGAAGATGTGATAAAATCTATTTTTGGTTTAAAATATGGATATGATAACTTCAGAAATAAATATATAATATCTAATAATGAACTTGATATTAAATTTAAATTAGAAAGAAAACTTGATTACATTACAATAGAAAGTATTTATCAATTCATTTTTAATAAAGAATTTAATAATGATTCATTCGATAATAATTTTAAACAAATTTTTAATATTATTGATAAAAATAGTAAAACTAATATTAGACAATCAAATGATATAAGTTTTCCAATATTTGACAAAGATTTATTTTTTGAAAAAATAAATCTTAAAAGATTAAATGATAACTGGAAAAAATTAAAGAAAGATGTTAACAAATATTTTGAAGAAAATAATGAATTAATGAGGACTGTAGAAGATTTATCTTATGATTTTAAAAATTTATCATTTCAGTATTTAATATTAATGAATAATTTAACTGAAAATAATAAGATTAATAGCAAATCAAGTGTTACAAAAAAGAATACATCTAAAAAAAAGAAACTTAATTCAATGGATGAGGAAAGATTAATTTAATATATGATTAGAGATTTACAAAATAACTCTAACACAATAGATGAACTTCAAAATTTTTTATTAGAAAATCTTGATAAAATTTATACATATTTTAATAAGAATACTTTAGAGTTATTGCCAGATGTTCATTATATTGAAGATTTTATTTTAGAAAGAGTTGATATACTTAAAAATTTAGACTTTAGTTTTACTCAAAATAAAGCTTTTATTTCTTTATTGTGCGATATAACTGAGAAATTGTCTTTAGTCTTTCAGTTTTCAGTTTTATTTAGAATAATTATTAAATACAATATTAATCTAACAAATAGATTATATGCTTCAAAAGAGTTTTTAATAGGTATCAATGAAAAACAAGATTACATCAATAGATTTGATTCTATTTGCAATTTTCTTAAAAGTGCTATTAACGAAGAAGATAATATAGTAAAACCACTGATTACATTTGCAAATTATTATAAAAAAGTATTACGTGATACAAACCCACTTTACTTTGAGCAATTAAGAACAAAGATTTTTTATGAACAAACAAATACTAATTTCCCATTTCTTAATGATGATTTCATTGCTTCTCTGATTAATGTTAATACTGAGAACATTGATGCTGCACTTCAAGAAATTGATGAATTAATTGATAATTTAAAATTAAAGTATAAAATTATTATACCTGAGAGAAACTATCAATTACTTATAGAAAATAAAGGCAAGTATTTTGAATTATTAAGTAATACTGAAAAAAATTTTAATTCTGTTTTGAACTTATCAAGAAATCTTTATAATTCAGATTATGATTTAAATAATAGAGGTATAAATATTATTAAAAGAGAAGAAGAAATGATTGCTTATTTGCGTAGGTTTGGTAATATGCATAAAGCAAAATTAGATACAGCTTTTAAAGAATTAAATTTTGATGAAATAAATATAAATAAAGATGTTGAAATATATGATTGGGCTTGTGGCCAGGCATTAGCTATAATGGTTTTTGCTGATTTCATTAGAGAAAAGAATATTAATTTGAATATTAATAAAATAACTTTAATTGAACCTTCAGAAATATGTATTAAAAGAGCTGCTCTTCATACATCACATTTTTTTGATAATATTCAAATCGAAACAATTTGCAAAGATATTGACTCTTTAAATAATGATGACTTCATAATAAATAGCAATAGCATTAAATTTCATTTGTTTTCAAATATAATTGATATAGAAGAATTTGATTTATTTGATATTTACAATTTGATAAAAGAAACTCAAATTGGTCTTAACTATTTTATTTGTGTTAGCCCTTATATTACTGATGCAAGGGCATATAGATTAGAAAGTTTTATGGAATATTTTCAATATGATTATCACAATGATTTTTACAAAATATTTGAAATAGAAACAGGAAAACTCGATAAATACTGGAACTGTAATAGTAATTTTAAAGGATATAGACATAATAATCATCCGAATTTTTGTAATGGCAAGAATAAATGGACAAGAATTATTAAAGTATTTAAAGTAACATTATAAATAAAAAAAATATGCTCTGGAAAAAAGTTGAAATAATAAATGATAAGGGGGAAAAATGCTTAGCTCAAGTTCCTGTTATAATATCTGCAAGCAGAGCTACAGATATTCCTGCTTTTTATTCCGAATGGTTTCTCAATCGCTTGAAAAAAGGTTATATAAAATGGAAAAATCCTTTTAATAATACTTACCTTTATGTTTCTTTTCAAAATGCAAGATTAATTGTTTTCTGGTCAAAAAATCCAAAGAAAATAATTCCATATCTTGATGAAATAAAATCACATATACCAAATTTATATTTCCAATTTACTTTGAATGACTATGGCAAAGAAGAACTTGAGCCAAATGTTTCTGATTTGAACAGAAGAATTGAAACATTTATTGAACTATCTGAGAAAATCGGAAAAGAAAAAGTAATTTGGAGATTTGACCCTCTTATATTAACTAATCAAATTAGTGTTGAAACACTATTAGAACGAATTGAAAATATTGGCGACCAGTTAAATAATTATACAGAAAAACTTGTTTTTAGTTTTGCAGATATAAAAGTGTATAAAAAAGTTCGTTTGAATTTGCTTAGAAACTCAATCAAATATCAGGAATTTAGTATTTCCCAAATGAATGAGTTTGCAGAAAAATTACAGATGTTAAATAAAAAATGGAATTTTTCATTAGCTACCTGTGCTGAAACCATTGATTTAGATAAATACGGAATAGAACACAATAAGTGTATTGATGATGATTTAATAATCAAATTGTTCCCTTATGATAAGCAATTAATGGAATTTTTAGGAGTTACACCAAATGAAGATTTATTCAGCAATTTAACAAAAAAGAAAGATATTAAAGATAAAGGACAACGAGAATTTTGCGGTTGTATTGCAAGCAAAGATATAGGTGAATATAATACCTGTCCTCATCATTGCGTTTATTGTTACGCTAATACTTCTTTTGATGCAGTTAATAAAAATTATAAAATACACGATAAACACAACGATATAATAACAGGCTGTTAGTATTGAAATTAGAAAGAGACTCCAAAGACAATTCTGGAATTTTGTGAATCTCTTGAATTTCAGGAAGATAAAACATACTTGTTTATTATGAACACAATTAGTGCTGCAAAAGATTTGTATAAATTATTAGATGAAAAGTTGAATTGTGAAATTGGCTTTTTGTCAACTCATATTATTCCCAAGCAGCGCTTGGAACGAATTAAAGATATTAAAGATAAGAAATACAGGGTAGTTGTAAGTACTCAGCTTGTAGAGGCAGGTGTCGATATTGATTTCGATGTTGTGTATAGAGATTTATCGCCGCTTGATTCAATTATCCAATCGGCAGGGCGCTGCAACAGAAATAATTTGAAAAAAGGCGAAATTCATATTGTAAAACTTAAAAATGAAAATAATAAGAACTTTTGTAGTAGCATTTATAGCAATATAAACTTAAGTATTACCGAAGAAATTTTGATGAAATTTAACACCATTGAAGAAAATGAAATATTTCAATTAATTAAAAAGTATTTTGATAAAGCAAAAACAAGAATAAGTGAAACTAAATCGCAACAGTATTTGAATGCTATTAATGAACTATATTTCGATGGCGAAAAACAAGCAGAAAAAATTCCTATTTCAGAATTCAAATTAATTGAAGAAGATTATGAAAAAGTTAGTGTATTTATAGAAGTTGATGAAAAGGCAAAAGATAAATGGGAACAATATTCAGCGGTTTTTTTAGAAAAGAATCGGATTGAACGAAAAAAGAAATTCAATGCAATAAAAGCTGAATTTTACGAATATGTAATTAATATTCCAAGAAAAGGCAATCTTCCGGCAGAAGTAAATTCCATTTACTACGTTTCCAATAGCGATTTAAAAAATTATTATGATAAAGATTTTGGATATTTTTTTAACAATTCAGCACTAATATGGTAACAGCAACTCTTTTATGGTACTACTTTATTTGCAAAAGGGAAGTGTGGCTTATGGCTCATTCTGTTGTTCCTTCGCAAGATAATACTAACGTTGAAATAGGAAGATATATTCACGAAAATTCTTATAAAAGAAATATTAAGGAAGTATCTTTCGGCAATCTGAAACTTGATATTATCAAAAATGTAGATGGCGATTTGGTGGTTGGTGAAATCAAGAAAAGTTCTCGTTTTAAACAAAGTGCCCGCTGGCAGTTACTTTTCTATTTGTCAGAATTGAAAAAAGCTGGAATTATTGCTAAAGGTGAGTTGCTTTTTCCAAAAGAAAAGAAAAAAGAAAGCGTTGCTTTAGATGACGAAACTGAACTGAAATTACAACAAATTACTGATGATATTGAAAAAATAATTAACGAAGAGAAAGCAGCGCAGCCCTTATGGAATAAATACTGCAAAAATTGTGCTTATAATGAATTTTGTTGGAGTGAAATAGAATGAAAAAGCCGATTTATATCTTTAAAAGCGGTGAATTGCACCGAAAAGACAATACTATTTTCTTTGAAAATAAAGAAGGAAAAAAGTATATTCCAATAGAGCAAACATCTGAAATTTATATTTTTGGTGAAGTTAATGCAACAAAAAAATTCCTTGAGTTTTGCACACAGAAAGAAATTATTCTTCATTATTTCAATCATTACGGTTACTATGTCGGCAGCTATTATCCGCGTGAACACTATAATTCCGGCTATATGATAATCCAGCAGGCGAAATTCTATATTGATGCAAGCAAAAGATTAGAAATTGCTAAAACTTTCATTAATGGAGCGTATCTAAATATCAGGCATGTCCTTAATTACTACAATAACAGGGAAATTCCTCTTGAAAGCTATATCAGCTCAATTGAACAACTTTCAGAAAAGATTTCATCTGTAACGACTATTGAGGAATTAATGGGAATTGAAGGCAATATTCGTGAGTGCTATTATTCAACTTTTGATACAATTCTTCAGAATCAGGATTTTATTTTTGAAAAAAGGTCGAAACAGCCACCACTTAATCGTTTGAATGCGTTAATCAGTTTTGGGAACACAATTCTTTACACAATTATTTTAAGTGAAATTTACAAAACTCATCTTGACCCAAGAATTGGATTTTTACATACTTCAAATTTTCGCAGATTCTCTTTAAATTTAGATATTTCTGAAATTTTCAAGCCAATTATCATTGATAGAGCTATACTTAAACTAATTGCAAAAAAGATGCTTACAAAGAAAGACTTTATGAAAGAGTTTAATGGAATACTGCTAAATGAAAATGGCAGAAAAATTTTTATTAAAGAAATTGAGGATAAACTCGCTACTACTATACAACACAGGACTTTAAACAGAAAAGTATCTTACAGAAGTTTAATTAAAATGGAAGCATACAAACTGCAAAAGCATTTAATGGAAGAAAGTGTTTACAAACCTTTTGTTTCGAGGTGGTGAGTTCTAATTGTTAATTCAGAACTCCTGACCCCATAACGAAAATAAAGGAGTTAGAAGATTTGCCTCGTAAAGAACAATTGCGCAAATTACCCAGAAAAGGTGTCATTTCGAAACGAAGTGAGAAATCTCAAGTTTCTTGTTATCAATGACTTGTGAGATTCCTCACTTCGTTTCGGAATGACAAGACTGCGAAATATCAAACTACGAGGCATCAGGAGTTCTGTAATTGTTAATTATTAATTGTAAATTGTTAATTGTGATATATGTTTGTAATTTTAGTTTATGATGTAGAAGAAAAGAGAGTTGCTAAGGCATTGAAGAAATGCAGGAAATATTTGAATTGGGTGCAAAATTCAGTTTTTGAAGGCGAACTTACAACGGCTACTTTATTCAAATTAAAGAGTGAACTTTTAGATATTATTGATGTAAAGAAAGATTCAGTAGTTATCTACGAATTTCGTTCAATGAACTATTCTGAAAGAAATGTAATTGGCATTGACAAAAGGAATGATTCGATGTTTTTATAAATAGCAGACGGCTATCAGCAATCAGCCATCGGCTTTTAGCTATCAGCAAGATTTGGGTTTTTCTTTCTGACGGCTGACAGCTAAAAGCCAATTGCCAAATAGCAACGTATTTGCTGTTTCCAAATTGATTTCAAATGTCCGACACTTAAGAAAGTGTCGGACATTAAAGAAAAATAGCAATGTAGTTGCGTCATCGTAATAGATATGAAAACACACACGGAAAAAATCTCGTAGAGATGATATCACTCCTACGGAGTTTTTCAGTTGTTTAAATCATTTTGCTATTAAGATAACAATCCTAACGGATTTGAATAACCAAGTCATAAGAACAAAAAGTTGATAGAATAAATGGAAATAAAAAAAAATATTTGCATTTCTCTTTAAAAATAATTAGGTTTGCAATGTCTCAGAAATATCAGAATAAATATATAAAAAATAATGGACATAGAAAAGCCATACAGAGAAAGAAAATTGCATTTGAAGAAGCACTTCTGCTGAGAGTTCGTAAGCAGAAGAGGGAACTCTGAACTTTACAAAATTGCTTTATTTGGTGATTATAAGAAATAGAAAAATTATAATCAGAAAAATTGATTAATTGAATTATTTTTCTTAAAATAAAGTAGTTTAAAGAAGAAAAGATTTTGTATTCAAAAAAAATGAAAAAAGTAATCTTAGAAGCACTGAGAAAATCTGAAAGTAAAATTAGATTTTGCATGTTTGATAATTGCCAAAATAGAGCAATAAAGTCTCATGTTTTGCAAAAAAATGGAATTTTACGTGAAATATCAGAAAATAACCACCTAATTGAGTTATTGCCATCTAATCCATTTGAAATGGAAGAAATAGGAATTTCTGATTTTAAATTAGTTGGTATTAATAATGTTTATACATTTCAAGGATTTTGTAAGAAACATGATGCTGAAATTTTTAAACCTATTGAGAAAGCATCGAATTTAGAATTTGAAAACAAAAATCAGCAAGCACTTTTTTGTTATAGAGGTTTATGCCAAGAGATTAGAAGAAAAGAAAAAGCTATTGAAATGACAATTGATTTAAAGAATTGTTTACCTAAAGAATCTGTTGAAATTCTAAATTGTTTAATTGAAGGTTACTTTGATGGAATTAAGAATTTAAACTATTTTAAAAATGAACTTGAAAAATCAATTTTATCAGACAATTATGATTTATTCTATTTTGAAACAACTAAGATACCACGTATAGATTTATGTATTTCAGTTCCTTTAAATATAAGTGAACCTGAAATACCTTCTGATTATGATTATGAAAAATGGAAAAGAAATAAAGTGTTACCTTTTTCAACATCTTTTATAAATGTCTTTCCAAAAGGAACGAATACTATTATTATTGTAGGTTACCATATAAAGTATCCTTGTGAATGGACTTTTAATTTTATTAAAAGAATTAATAATGGAACAAAGAAAGATGTTTTAAAAGAACTGAGTGATTTGATAACTTTAAGATTAGAGTTTTGGGCAATGTCCCCTTCTTTATTTCGAATGATTGATAAAAAGGAACTTGATAAATACAAGAGTTTGTTTATAGAGAATGTGCTTAATCATAGTCCAAAACTAAAAACTGAATTAAATTTGTTTAAAAATTTATTAGATTTCAAACTTTGAATAAAAATTAAACCAATAAGGTTTATTTCATTAAATTTATTTCTGTAGCTCTTTTAAATTTTATGATTTATTTTAATAAAAGTACTTTTTCTAAAATAATATATTAAGTAAAGAAGAACTATCCCGCAAGGGATTAAATTATTGTAGTAAATGTTTTCCCGCTTTCAGTGTTATCCCGACAGGGATTGAATTATGCGAACAAATAATCTAATCCCTGTCGGGATAAATCGGTATCGTTGTTTGATTTTTCTACAATAATCTAATCCCTTGCGGGATAACAGAAGAAGAAAATATTGTAGTTTAATATTCTGAACTATGATTTTCTTTCTTAATCATCTTCATCACAAAAATCACAGTTCAAAGACAAAAGGAAAATTCTTCATTTCGTTCTTGAAAAGGTGTAAAACGAAAAAGATGTGCCACACTTTCAAAGTGTAGAACATCAATACGATTTATTGATGTTCAAAAGAAGAAAGATGTCCAACACTTTCCCAAGTGTTGGACATCTGGAAGAAAATATCATGATTAAATACAAAAAAATATTTTTTCTTCTTGCTTTTGTATTATTTTATTATTAATTTAGAATCGGTTTTCATATAGTTGTTGTTTTGAAATGTCGGGAAGTTCTTTTTAAATGAACTTTCATAAGCTCTAAAAATTGATATTTTCTTGTTGAATTTGCTTTTGTATTTCTCAAATTAGTTTCTATACTCTTTCGCTGCGAATTTGTATTATATCAAAAGATTATCGTATGAATACAAAAGTGTAACGTAAGAGTTCAAAAGCTCATCGTATGAGTTCAAAAGTGTATCGTTAGTGTTCAAATGTTTAACGTAAGAGTTCATAAGTTTATCGTAAGAGTTCAAAAGCTCATCGTAAGTGTTCATATGCTCATCGTATGAATACAAAAGTGTATCGTAAGAGTTCATAAGTGTATCGTAAGAGTTCAATAGCTCATCGTAAGAGTTCAAAAGCTCATCGTAAGAGTTCAAAAGCTCATCGTAAGAGTTCAAAAGCTCTGCAGTAAAATACAATATGCCATTGAAATAGAATTTAACTTAAAAATTAAATGATAGATTTTTAATTCACTATTATAAATTTATATAAAAAGGTGTTTTTTATGTCAAACGATTCATTGAAAAGAGATTATCATATCACAGATCCAGAGCTGACAATGTTCGGTCAGCATATTTGCGATTCGATTACAAGAGATATTACAGAATTTGGCGTTTATGGCGTTGTTGCAGCAGATGTAACAGCACTTCAGGCACTTATTGATGCATTCGAGCTTTTCCCGTCAGACGATTTCGTTAATCAGGAATATCTCACTGCCACAGTAGAAAAAGACGCATTAACAGAAGAAGTGCGGGTTCTGGTCCGAAGTATGGCGTTGCGAGTTGAGATGAAATGGGGTAAAAAAACACCCGTATATAAATCTCTTGGAATTTCCGACATATCAAGATTAAAAGATGAAGCGTTTATTACGAGAGCAAAGTTGATTCATTCTTTTTTGGTAGAAAACCTGACGGAGCTTGCCTCTGGTGGTTTAACACAAGCGATGCTTGACGATTTTGAAGACAAAATTCAGGAACTTGAAGACGCCAAACGCTTGCAAATAGACAAGTCCTTTTTACGTGAGGATAAAACCGTTGAACGCATCGAAAAAGGCAACCAACTCTATACAATCATTTCCAAATACTGCGAAATCGGCAAACGGATTTGGGACAAAGTCAATCCGGCACGCTTCAACGATTACATAATTTATCAAAAGGAGGCAGGTGGTTTGTCTGTCCCTGCGAATTTCAGATATGATTTTATCGGCAAAACATTTTGGTGGGACGTGGTAAATCACGCCACAAGTTACCAGTTAGAAAAGAAAGAGGGCGATGAATATGTTCAGATTTATGCTGGGAAAGACCCAGAATTTCAATATACTCCGCCAGACGGACAAGGTTTTTATCGCGTAAGGGCTAGAAACATGAATGGTTTCGGTTCCGCAACCGAAGACCTTGAGCAATGGTATTTTGCCGTTCTTCCACCGGCAAGCAATTTAATAATCAATGACACTGAAATGAATCCCGGACAATACCGCTTAACTTGGGATGCCGTTCCAACAGCAACAGAATATTCGGTTTACCGTTCAGTAGTCAATAACGGACAGCCCGCTGGGGATTACACGCTTCAGGGCAAGACCGCAGATGCAAGTTTTATAATCAATGTTGAAAGCGGAAAGAGAAATTATTTTCGCGTCAATACGAAGAACTTAAGTCAGTATGCGGTTCCCAGTGAGCCGATATGGATTGAGGTGTAGATAGCTGACAGCTGTCGGCTATCGACTATCAGCTATCAGTTGTCGGTTTATGGTTTTCGGTAATTAAGTCATTGGTCATTGGTCATTGGTTTTTGGTTTATGGTAATTAAGTCATTGGTTTTTGGTTTTTGGTTTATGGTTTATGGTTTTCGGTAATTAAGTCATTCGTTATTGGGAATTGAGAATTGGGAATTAAGTCATTCGTTATTTGTCATTCGTCATTCGTTTTTTTCTTCTACCAATGACTAATGACTAATAACTAATGACCAATGACCAATGACCAATGATAAATGATTAGTGATAAATGATTAGTGATAAATGATAAATTACCGATAGCCGACTGCCGACAGCTGACTGCTGACAACTGATAACCATAAACGGAAAATTGGGTATTAGTAATTCGTCATTCCTAAAAGAAAAATACCAATGACCAATGACTAATGACTAATGATTGGTGATTAGTGATTAATGATAAATTACCGATAGCCGACTGCCGACAGTTGATTGCTGACAACTGATAACCATAAACGGAAAATTGGGTATTAGTAATTCGTCATTCC
>CAZCLJ010000026.1:0-7282 GCA_964499465.1 uncultured Hyphomicrobiales bacterium | reverse complement strand
TAAAAGAAAAATACCAATGACTAATGACCAATGACTAATGATTAGTGATTAGTGATTAGTGATAAATTACCGAAAGCTGATAGCTGACAGCCGACTGCTGATAGCTGAAAACCATAAACGGAAAAACAATTAACAATTAACAATTATTACTTGTTTTTAACTTTCGCAAAGTTAAGAAACTTTACAAAAGTAATAATCTTCTTACTTTGCGAAAGTTTCTTAACCTTTCGTAAAGTTTTGTAGGGTGAAAGTAGCGATGTCATTAGTAACGAAGTGAGAAATGACAAGCAAGCGAAATAACAAACTACGAGGGAACAGGAGCTCTGATATTTGTAACTACTAATGAAGAATGACCAATAACTATTGATGAATTGGAAACTCAGTTTTATAATAAGAGTTTTTTTGATAAACTGCGAAATAAAAAATAAGTGGCGACAGGAGTTCTGAATTTAAATTTAAATGCAAGAAATTAGAATAAAAATCGTTTATATTATTTTAAAATATTGATTGGTAATGAAATGAAAAAATATTATTTATTAGTAACAGTAATTGCAATAGCAGGTCTTTTATACAGTTGTTCTCAAATTAAGCAAATAACACAAACATTGACGAACTTAGAAAAACTTCAGTTTAAATTAGGTTCTGTGCAGGGATTTAAATTATATAATGTTTCACTTAGTGATAAAAAGAGTATCTCTGATTTTTCTGCTTTAGATGCTGCTAATTTCCTTAGCAAATATAATCAAAAGAAAATGCCCGCAGAATTTACTTTAAATCTGCTTGTAAAAAATCCAAATAACGGAACCCAAGGAACAAGCAAACAACTTGCAACTATAAGTAAATTGGACTGGCAGCTAATAATTGACGATGTATCCACAATAAACGGAACAATCAATCAAAGTATTTCTGTGCCTGGTAACTCTCAGGAAACAACTATTCCGATTGGTATCTCATTAGATTTATTAGAATTTTTAAATAATAAAAGCTATGAGAATCTTTTCAATTTAGCACTTGCTCTTGGTGGTGTAAATGGAAGTTCTTCAAAACTGAAGCTAGATATACAACCAACTATAAGTACTCCAATTGGCGCGATAATTTATCCGAACAGAATAACTGTAATTAATACGGAATTCAAAAATTAAGAGTATTTTTCTATCCTCAAAAGAGATTTTTAATAATTCGATTTTTTCTTGTCATTGGCAACTGCATTATAATGCGAGTGTTTAATTAAAATAAGATGACATAATTTTACACTTTCATTCTGATGCAAATGTGAACTTTTTAGCCATCAGGTTGCAGATAGACATCTGATGATTTATCTTTACAAAAAATATTTGTAGAAAATTGAAAAATATATAAAATAAAATATAAAATTTCCATAATTTTGACAAAAATAATATAAGTTATTTTTTTCTCACGGAATCAGTTAAAATATTTTAAATTCAATTATAAAAGTAATTAATAATATTAGTTCACAAATTTAAAAAGGATTTTATGAAAAAAGTATTACTTCTTTTGTTTGTTCTTATAATTGTTGCTTGTGGCAGCGATTCTCCCTCATCTCCATCTAAACCTGCTTACGACACTATTAATGGTGAATGGAAAATCACATTTGATGGCAAGGAGCAATTATCTAATATTACTGCTGGAAAAGATTATTGTTATTTCCTTAGTGATAAATACGACGGAATTTGGAACTCAAATGCTTTTACCGGTTCATTTGTAATGTATAATCAAGGAGTTCGTTTTGATATAAATTTGAAATTAACTCTTATTGACGAAAATACTATAAGCGGTTACTGGGTAGCTAATTGGATTGATAATAATCAAGGTTATTACAGTTCGTCTGACATTTCAGGTAAGAGAAATTAATGCCTAATTTTAAAATTTCTGAATTCATTGCCCCTTGTAGTTTGTTATATCACTGTCTTGTCATTCCGACTCTCTTATAAAGCAAGTGCTTATTTAAATGGAGATGACATAAATTCAGAACTCCTGATGCCTCGTAGTTTGTTATTGCGCAGTCTTGTCATTCTGAAACGAAGTGAAGAATCTCACAACTCATTGCTACCACAGAACTATAGATTCTTCACTTCGTTACCAATGACATCGCTCCTTTGTCGGTCATTCTGAACGAAGTGAAGAATCCAGAGAGTAGTGGTTAAAAAATTTTTCTGGATTCTTCACTCCGTTCAGAATGACTGTGTTAAATAATGTCATCTCCATTTAAAATAAAAGTCTTTTTTATCTTGGGGTTCAGAATGACATACTTTTTGCTATAATTTGCGTAATTGTTCTTTACGAGGCAAATCTCCTAACTCCTTTATTTTCTTTATGGGGTTAGGAGTTCTGAATTTGTTTTCTTCTTTTATTTAACTTTGTGAAAGTTAAAAAAGCCAGATGTCCTACACCTTCGAGATGTAGGACATCTTTATCATTATAACAATACAACCAATTATCAATTGTCAATTATCAATTATCAATTATCAATTGTCAATTATCAATTATCAATTGTCAATTATCAATTACATTCTTTTGGGTCCGGCAGCGATTACTTCGTCCGGACAGCCATCGGAAAACAATTTGAAGTTTTCAATATAGCGGGAAGCAAGAGCATCATACATTTTCCAGTATTCGTCTTTATTTCCCCATGCATTTGATGGGTCAAGTACATCTTCTGGAACTTCCGGGCACTGAAGCGGAACATCGAAACCGAAAATCTTGTCTTGCCTGAATGGAACATCGTTTAATTTCCCATCTAAAGCAGCATTTAAAAGATTACGAGTGTGTCTGATACTGATACGCTTTCCAACTCCGAATTTGCCTCCCACCCAGCCGGTATTGACAAGCCAGCACTGAGAACCGAATTTTTCCATTTTCTGACGCAGTAAATCAGCATAAGTAAACGGATGATGAACCATAAAGGGTGCTCCAAAGCAGGCACTGAATGCAATTTCCGGCTCAATACCGAGACCAATTTCAGTTCCTGCAATTTTTGAAGTATAACCGCTAATGAAGTGATACATTGCCTGATTCATATTAAGTCGGGCTATTGGAGGAAGAACGCCGGTAGCATCGCAGGTAAGGAAAATGACATTTTTAGGATGATTTCTTGTCATCTTGTCTGGAACAACGTTAGGAATAAATTCAAGTGGATAAGAAGCACGTGTATTTTCAGTTAATCTGTCATCATCAAGGTCAATTTTGCGTGAAGGAGTATCGTAAACGACATTTTCTAAAATAGTTCCGAAGCGTCTTGTGCATTCATAAATCTGTGGTTCGTGTTCTGCAGAAAGACGAATGACTTTAGCATAGCAGCCGCCTTCGAAATTGAATACACCATGGTCGCTCCAGCCATGTTCGTCATCACCAATAAGCTGGCGATTGGGGTCAGCAGAAAGAGTTGTTTTACCTGTTCCGCTGAGACCGAAGAACAAAGCGACATCGCCGGCTTTGCCAACGTTTGCAGAGCAGTGCATTGCCATAACGCTTTGCAAAGGCATCAAATAATTCATAATGGTGAAAATAGTTTTCTTAATTTCACCACCATAACTTGAATTAGCAACAATAGCAATGCGTTCAGCGAAATTAATCATCATAGCGGTTTCGCTGCGTGTTCCGTCAATTCTTGGGTCTGCTTTGAAAGAAGGTGAAGCAATTAGAGTAAATTCTGGGACGTGGTTCTTGAGTTCGTCTCGATTATTTATGTTTATAAACATATTGCGTGCAAATAAACTTTGCCATGCTTTATCTGTAATAATGCGGATTGGCATACGGTATTCAGGGTCTGCGCCAACGTAGCAATCCTGCACAAAAAGTTCTTCACCCTGTAAAAATGCCTGTAAGCGAGCATACATTCCGTGAAATTTTTCAGAACTGCAAGGACGATTATATACACCCCACCATACTTTATCTGCGGTAGTCGGTTCGTGAACAATGAATTTATCTGCAGCGGCTCTTGCAGTCCATTTACCAGTATTGACAAGAAGTGGTCCGCCATAAGTCATATGCCCTTCGCCGCGGAAAATAGCTTCTTCATAAAGTGCTTCAGTTGGTAAATTCCAAAATACCTTGTCAAGATAGACCAAGCCGTGATTGCTTAATTTAAAGTCGCTTGCAAATTCGCCAGCTTGTTTGCCGGCTGGAGTATCAAATTCTAAATATTTCATGACCAATCCCTTATAAGTTTGCGGTTGCCAATGTAAAGCTCATTTGGTGAATTCGGGTCTAAAGCCCATTTCATTCTTTGAATTCCTTCAGTAATGTCTTTAATTGTTCCACAGGTAGAAAGGCGAAGGTAGCCGTCTAAACCAAATTCAAAGCCCGGAACAGTTGCTACTCTTACTTTGTCGAGCAAGAAAGCAGATAATTTGCGTGAATCTTTGTAGTAGTGGCTAAAGTCAGCAAAGCAATAGAAAGTGCCATCTGGTTTGGTTGCATGGACGCCTTCAAATGCGTTAAGTTCCTGCATCATCACGTTTCGATTATTTTCTAAATTCAATCGTAAACTTTCTACGCAGGATTGCACTCCATTAATTGCAGCAGCAGCAGCAACTTGAGTTACAACTGCCGGACCAGAGGTTTGATGACTTTGAATGTTAGTCATAACTTCGACTAATTTCTTATTTGCAACTGCCCAGCCAATACGGAAGCCAGTCATAGCATATTGCTTGGAAACACCATTAACAACAATAAGCTTGGAATTTTCTGAAAAATCTTTTGCATAATTATAACAGTTAATCGGTTTTTTGTTATCGAAAAGCAAACGATGATAAATATCATCCATAATAAGATAAATTCCACGTTTTTCGCAGAAGTCCACTATATCAGAGATGAACTCTTCGGAATACATAGCGCCTGTTGGATTGTTCGGGCTATTTATAATAATTGCTTTTGTATATGATGTGGTTCTTAACTCAAAATCCTGAATTCTGGGATAAAAAGTTCCGTCTTCGGCAAGAACTGGAACAGGGATAGCGCCGCAAAGCTTTGCCATTTCCGGATAGCTAACCCAATATGGTGCTGGAAACATAACTTCTTCCTGCGGATTTAGTATTGCTTGCAATGCAACCATAATCGATTGCTTTGCACCACTTGAAGCAATTATATTTTCTGGAGCTACTTTTCTGTTGTAAAATTCTTCTGTATATCTAATAATTGCCTTTTTCAAAGCGGGAATTCCATCGGCGGGAGTATAGCGGACCTCGCCGGAGTTGATTAGACCGGTTACAGCAATAATTGCATCAAGTGGGGCTTTCGATTTCGGTTCGCCACCGCCAAGATGAATTACCGGCTCTCCCTTTTCACGTAATATGGCTGCTTTCTCATTTAGCTTCAGCGTTGCTGATTCTGCTATTGATTTGCCTATTAAACTTAAACTCATTACTTTATTTTAACTCCTTATTGTGAATTAAGAATTTTTTGTATATTTATTAAAAATTTATTTTTATTTTTACACATCAAATATAAACAACAAATTTGATGAATATTTATATAATATGCAAGTAAAATTATGATTGAAATAAAAGAATTTAATGATGAAAGAATCATTTTATATAAATCTCTTCGATTCACCCCCGTTTCCCACACAAAAAACAATATTTTTATTGCAGAAGGGAAAAAAGTTACTTTAAAACTTCTAAAATCAAATATTGAGGTAGTATCTGTCTTTGCAATTAGTGAATTTTATGAAGAATATTCAGATTTAATTAGCAAAAAAGCGGTATCGGCAAATAATCTTTTCTTTGCGGATAAAAAGATTATGGAGCAAATTGTAGGTTTTAAACTGCATAGCGGAGTTATGGCTATTGGAAAACAACCAAATTATGTTCCACTTGAAGAACTTGACGAGAAAATTGTAATATTAAATGCTGTGCGAGATGCTGAAAATGTCGGCTCTATAGTCCGTAATGCTGCGGCTTTTAATGTAAATTCACTCATTTTTGATGAGCAATCAAGCAGTCCTTATTTAAGGCGAGCTGTTCGTGTTTCTGTTGGAAATGTATTTAATTTGAAAATAAATAAAACTGAAAATTTGGAAAAAACTATTAATGAATTAAAAAAATTGGATTATCAAATTGTTTGTGCCGAAATTTGCAATGGAGCTATTGATATATCAAACATCAATTTTAAACAAAAAGTAGCAATAATTTTTGGGAATGAAGGCGATGGAGTAGAAGAAAAATATTTAAAAATGAGCGATTCAATTTGTTTTATTCCTATTTCTGAAAAAGTGGATTCTTTGAACGTAGCTGCAAGTTCAGCTGTTTTTTTATATAATTTAACAAAAGTATAGGTGCTTAATGAAATCAATAATTTCAATTATCTTTGTTTTCCTTTTTACAACTATAGCTCTTTTCTCTCAGGTAAATGTAGAGCTTTTATTAGATGAAGAAGATAAAAATGGTTTTTACAATTCAATAACATTAGGTTCAGATTTAGACGCTGGTAACTCTAAAGATTGGACTTTTACAAATGATTTACGTTCTGATTGGATTCAGGACAGATTTTATACTTTCTTTGTTTCATATTTTAAGTATAAAGAAGCAGATGGGACTGTCTCTACCAGAAAAGGGCATTATCATTTAAGGAGCATATTAAATTACGATAAAAGCATTATGCCGGAATTATTTGTTCAGAATAATTTCGATAATGGATTAAATCTTTCAAACAGATGGGTTGCAGGCGGTGGTCTTCGTTTCGGTGCTATTAGAATTACAAATCACAATGATTCGAACAAGGTCTTTAATGTTGATTTTGGTGTTGGCGCTATGTATGAGTATGAAGATTATCATTCACCTGATAGATATACGTCTCGTTTAATAAAATCTACAAATTATATCAATCTTTATACTTGTTTAAATGAAAATACTAATTTACAATTTATTACATATTACCAGTTTTCAGTAAAAAGATTTGTAGATAGAGTATTATTAGCTGATATTATTTTTGAAGTTAAAATATCTAAACATTTTAGTTTTTCAACAAATCTTCATTACCGATATGATAACGAGCCGCCGCCAGGGCTTAAGAATTATGATTTAGAACTGATTAATGGGATTATTATAAAATTTTAATGTCAATTATTAATTGTTAATTATTAATTGTTAATTATTAATTATTAATTGTTGTTAGCCCTGTCATCTGAACGAAGTGAAGAATCTCAAACTCTATGGTAGCAATGACGTGAGATTTCTCACTTCGTTACCAATGACATCGCTACTTTTATCCCACAAAACTTTACGAAAGTTAAGAAACTTTCGCAAAGTGCAAGAAAAAGCAA
>CAZCLJ010000025.1:0-28436 GCA_964499465.1 uncultured Hyphomicrobiales bacterium | reverse complement strand
TATAAAGCACTACTACTCTATATTTACTTCATTTTATCTTCTAGGAAAGTTGAGTAATTAACAATTATTATTCATCTCTTCCAATTCTTTTTCGAACCATACAGTGAAATCAAAATAATGTTTAATAAAAAATTTCATATTACTTTTTTCCAATTCTTTTAGTTGAATAATAGTATCTTTAATTAAATTTTTCTTATCTTCATTATTAGTTATATTACAAACTTTTCTAAAAAATTTAATCATAACTTTTTCTGCAGGAAATTGTTTGCGTTTGCTTTGTATTGTTTTAACCCAGGAATCAATAGAGTATAAAAGATAATCGTAATTACCTAATTTATAATGAGCAATATATTCAAAGAGTTTTAAAATAGAAGAACTGAAATCTGGACCGACAATTTTGTAACGCTTTAGAGAAATAGCAATAGCAGCATTAAAGTTATTATTTTCTATAAAAGCTCTGATAATTAATAATTGCAAATACTTAGTATTAAATGTATTTTTATCACTTTTACCATTATTCAAATAATTTTCTGCAACAAAAGCAAAAGAATTAGCTTCTTTATATCTCTTAAGATGGTGATAAAATTCTAATTTCCTAATATATATTGCTCTTTTTATATACAATGATTCTTCTTTTGTTTGTTTTTTTATATTTGTCAATTCATTAACTAATTGATTAAATAAATCTTCTTTATGTGTTAAACAGCAGCAATACATAAAATTGTTAAGTAACTGCATAGCTTCTTTCCGCTCGAAAAATTCCGGATATTTTTTATATAATTCATAATGCTTTGTATGATAATCGAAAGCTAATTCATAATCATGAAGAAGAAAAGAATAAATACAATTGTTGTAGAGACAAATACTTTTAGTTCTTTGGCTTATTAAGTCATCAACGAGCATTACTGGAGTATGTCCATAAATTTTAGTAAAATTGTTAATATCTACCTTGTCAATAACTTCAGCGAATTGATACTGCTGTAATTCAGCTTTAATTGTGAGTAAATTAGTCAATGTATCTACAATATCATTAACTTTTTTTTGCTCTTCTTTAAGTTCTTTTAATTTATCATAATTTAAAATAAAACCATCATTAAAACATAAAGATATTTCAATTGAAATAATTTGGAGTAATAACTCGTATTCTTCAAATTTATAAGCATTATTTTTAGCATTTGACAAATAATGATTTGCTTTGTCTAATAGTTCTTTTTCAATTAATATCTTAGCAAATAAAATATCTTTTTGTATTTTCCATTTTGTAGTATTTTCAAAATGATGATTTACTAAAGAATAAAGTATTTTATCTAATAGAAATTCTTTTCTGATAGAAATATACTTTATAAAAGAATTGTCTTTAACTTCCTCTTTTAATTTATCAATATTAATATTTCCATATCTAAGTATGTTTTTGTATAGTGCATTGTAATCTGTTGAACAAATTAGTTTTGAAAAAATACTGAAATATTTTTTTTCACCTGTTGAAAGTTTAGAAATTAAAACTTTTAATGTATCGACCATAATATATCCTCAATATTCCATTGAATTATATTAGTTTATGTTTTTATATACCATTAAAATAAGAAATTTATTTCTTTTTTACAAATTTATTTTTATTATAAATTGAATTTTAGGAAATTAATTAGAAGAAATAACAGCTAAAAGTCTAAATGAAAAGGGAAAAAAAAGAGTTCTTAATTGAAATATAAGTTAAACAAGCAGAAATTTTATAGTATGACAAGAAATAGAGATGGATTAATTAAAAGCTATCAACTTGTTGAGTATGACAGAAAAAAAAGATAATAATAAATTATAACATATACTTATTATTACAAATAATTATTTTTTTTATTTTTTTTAGGAGGTCTAAATGAATGTATTATCAAAATTTTATTTTTCAATCTTATTATTGTTTTTTATTATTTGCTTGAATAAAGCAGAAGCACAGGATTGGGATTTGCTCTGGTCTTATAATATTGACGAGCAGCTTAGCGTCGGACAAAGTGGCATTGAAACAGACGGAGCGTATATCTATACAAATCTTACTGGTTCTAATAGCTATGCTAAATACGATTTAGATGGAAATTGGGTAGAAACTTTTTCAATACCCGATTCGCCAGAAGATGTTACTGATTTAGCTTATGACGGACAGTATTTTTACTGCGGAAATTCTTATTCAAGTTCTTCAATTTATATTTTGGATTTTTCCAACCAATCAATAGTTGGAACTATTCCAGCACTAACTTATTCTGCTAAACATATTGCTTACGATTCAGACTTCGATGCTTTTTGGTATGGCAATGACGCATCAGATATTTATTTAATCAATCGTTTGGGAGAAATAATTTCAACAATAGATGCTGAGATACTCTCTATCGACCAAATTACCGGCTCTGCTTACGATAACTATAGTGAAGGAGGTCCTTACCTTTGGTTACATAGCTCATTTTATAATGATTGTCAAAGTGCTATTGTTCAAGTTAATATTGCTACAGGAAGTGCAACAGGAGTATGGCATGACGCAACAATTGAAAATGGATTTGGTTGGTCCTGTGGCTTGTTTAATTCGATTGAAGTTGCCCCCGGTAATTTTGTCATTGGAGGTATAGTTCAGGGAGGAAATGTTACAGCTTTTGCTTACTCCATAGAGCAAATTGGTGCTTTACCAGCAGTTTTAACAACTCCGGAAAATAATTTCTTTGGAGCTGATTTATTACCCTTGTTCCAATGGCAAACTGTAGAAGATGCTATATCTTACCAAATACAGGTTTCAACTCAAAGCAACTTTGCTTCAACAGAAATAAATGAAAGTGATATAACAACATTAGAATACCAAACTCCTGAAAATATGGGATTAGATGAATTAACCCAATATTTTTGGAGAGTGAGAGCGAAATATTCAAATGATGAATATGGATTATGGTCTAAGAAATATAATTTCATTACTACTGGTTCTTTGACGCAGCCAGTTTTGATAGCACCGGAAAACAATATAACCGGTTTGTCTCCAAATGTTCAATTTACCTGGACTGGAAGCATTGCTGCAACGAACTATATTCTTCAGATCTCAAATAATATTGATTTTACAGATTTGGTATTAAACGAAACAGAATTAACCAATACTCAATTTAGCGCAACTGGACTTGAACAAAATGCCCAATATTGGTGGCGGGTAAATATGTATAATGCAACAGATACAAGTGTTTGGTCTGAAGAGTGGACCTTTTCGACCGGACAATTTTTCCAAATTGGTAACGGAACAACTTATAATCCGCAATTTGTTTATCCTGCACCTTATGGAAATATGAATGCAGGTGCAAGGCAGCAGTATTTAATTCGGGCAGAAGAAATTATTGCGTCAGGAGGAGGTGCCGGTTATCTTACATCACTTAGTTTTAATGTAGCAATACTCTATTCAGGTGCCGGCTTACAAGATTATGAAATAAAGATGATTAATACTGATGTATTGGAACTTGATTATAGTATGATTTTTGAAAACTTGGAATCAGTTTATTATAACGAATTATATACCCCCATTCTTGGTTGGAATGCTCATTCATTTTCAACTCCATTTTTCTGGGATGGAATTTCAAATATAATAATTGATGTATGCTTTAATAATTTAACAAGTCGAACATATAATGAAGCAGTTTATTGGTCACAATACCCGTTTCAGGCATCTCGCTCTTTTTTTGCAAATTTCAACAGCGAAGTATGTTCAAGCAATTCGTGGTATAGCGTGTCTATGTCGAGACCAAATATGCTGTTTTCTTTCGAACAGGTAGGAATTCTTCCTCCGGCTTTGGAAATTCCACTTAATAATACAATTTGTATTTCTACAACTCCGCTTTTCGATTGGTCTGACGTTGAAGATGCCGTTAGTTATACTTTACAAATTTCTACAACACAGGATTTTCAATCAATCTTTTTCGAACAAACCGAGATAACTGAATCGGAATTTCAATTAAGCGAAGCTAATATTTTAAATGAAATATCTCAATACTACTGGCGAGTAAATGCAAGCAATGATGAAGATATTAGTATGTGGTCATTAACGAGAGGTTTCATAACTGAAGGGGATTTAAATACTCCATTACTTGTTTCACCTCAAATGTCCGGTTATGAATTGGCAATTTTCCAAAAATTTATTTGGGAGCCAGTATTTGCTGCTTCAGATTATCATTTGCAAATTGCTACTGATGAAAACTTCGAAAATATCATTTACGATATAAATACGGAAGAAACTGAATATTTAGTTACAGATTTACCGAAAAATTCAAATATTTTCTGGAGAGTAAATGCTCAGAACGAGTGCTCTGTTAGTTCTTATTCTGTTTCAAATTTCACTACAAATAATGATAACATTGCTTATGGCTATAGTGGAATGTGGCAAAATATGGGACCGGTAATATTCTCTCTCAATAATCCTGAAGATATGTTAAATATAAATCCGCAAGGTAGTCAAATGGAAAACAATGCCGGAACTTGGGGAAATGGCATTTGGTATGGAATAGACTGGGCTAATAGATTAATTACTATTGATACAAAAACAGGTGACACAACATTAATAAATCAATTTCCGATTTCTGCAATATCATTGGCTTATGATGTTCAAACTGATGTGATGTATGGTCTGGGTTACGAAAATCTCTACACAATAGATGTTTTAACTGGTGAAACCACTTTAGTTGGCAGTCTTAATTCTGATTTTACTTTTAACAATTTAGCTGCATCAATTGATGGCGAATTGTATTCAATTTGCAGTTATGATGACAATTTATACAAAATTGACAAGTTCACTGCAAAACCAACGATTATCGGTCCTACTGGCTTAAACACTAATTTTTATGAAAGCTCTGAATTAGAATTTGATAATAACAATAATATTTGCTATTGGTCAAGCTACGGAAGATTATTAACAGTAGATATTACAACAGGAGCGGCAACTCTTGTAAGCGAATTTCCGAATATGGCTGAAATAACCTGTCTGGCTATTCCATATATTCCAGCTTGTCTCAGTTTCCCACAATTAAATTATCCTGAAAACAAAGCAGTTTGCATTGATTTGTTACCTGAATTTGATTGGTCTGAGGTTGAAGGAGCAAACAATTATGCTATTCAAATTGCAAATGATTTCGAATTTCTTGATATTGTCTTTGAAGAAGATGAAATAACAAATACAGAATTTACTTTGCCCCAGGAAAACTCATTAGATAACCAATCTTTATATTACTGGCGCGTAATGGCTTTTGGCAACGATAGTTGCAACAGCTATTGGTCTTCGAGGTATTATTTTGTAACAGAAGGCGATTTAACCCAAGCAATTCTATTAAGCCCGGTAAACAACGAAACTAATTGCTATACGAGTTTAAATTTTATTTGGGAAAAAAATCCCGGTGCAACAACCTACAATCTTCAATTATCGAACGATTCTGAATTTGATAGTCTGATTATTGACGAATCAAATCTTGAAGATAACTTATATTTTGTTAGCAACTTATCTGTAAATACCCAGTATTGGTGGAGAGTTCAAATGATAAGTCCCTGTAGCGAAAGCCAATGGTCAGATGATTTTACATTTACAACTGGAGTCTTCGTTACAATTGGAACTGGGGATAGTTATAATTTTGAGTTTGATTTTCCAGCACCTTATGGAAATGTAGCCGATGGCGCCAAGCATCAGATATTGATTTTAGCAGATGAACTTTACGATGCAGGAGCGTTGGGAGTGCCAATTAGTTCTTTAGCTCTTGACGTTGCTCAGCTATTTTCCGGAGCTACTTTAAGCGATTTTACTATAAAAATCAAGCATATAACCGATGCAAATTTAGAGGAGCTATGGGACTTAGATGAGTGGACTACTGTCTATGGTCCTGTTGATTATACTCCTACTCTCGGTTGGAATACTCATACCTTTGACAATGATTTTATATGGAACGGAGTATCCAATGTTCTTATTGATATTTGCTTTAATAATCCGGAATGGAACTCATCAAGAAATGAAGGAATTTATTACCACGAAACAGCATTTAATGCAACAAGATGGTCAAGTGAATCTGCCAATCCATTGTTATGCGAATATCCAAATTATCCTACTTTGTCGAATTTAAGACCAAATATGATTTTTGGATTAGATTTTTCCGGAGTTGTTCCACCGCAATTAGAACTTCCAGCAACTAATACTCTTTGTAATTCAACTACTCCACTTTTTGACTGGAACGATGTATATTTTGCAAACTATTATAATTTGCAGGTTTCAACAACATCAGATTTTTCGGAAATTGTTTTTGAAGGTTTAGAAATACAGATTTCTGAATATCAGTTATCTGAACTAAATGAACTTAATGATAATACTCTTTATTATTGGAGAGTAAACGCCAGCGATGGTTCCAACGTAAGTAACTGGTCAAGAGTATCCAATTTTGTTACTGACGGTCAATTACCTCAGCCAATTCTTGTTTTCCCGTCAAATGAATTTAACGCATTCTTACCTAATGGAACTTTGGTATGGAATGATTTTGATGCCGCTGAGGATTATAGTGTTCAGGTTTCTGCTGATGCTGATTTTGTTAATATATTACTAAACGAAAACGAGATAATTTCATCAAGTTTAGAGGCATACAATTTAGAACCTAATACACAATACTGGTGGCGAGTTAAAATGAGTAGTCCCTGCAGCGAAAGCCAATGGTCTGAAATATGGACTTTCAAAACAGCCAATATAGCTCAAATAGGTGATGGAACAGCGTTTAACGAAATGTGGGAATATCCGGCTCCTTATGGAAATATGAGTCCGGGTGCAAAGCATCAAATCCTTATTCGTGCAGAAGAACTTATAGATGCCGGTATTGCACCGGGCGATTTAAATTCTTTGGCTTTCAATGTTGCTCAATTAAATTCCGGTGCTGTTTTAAGTAACTTCACAATTAGCATTAAAAGTACAAGTGAAAATGAAATAGGAGACCAATGGGATATGGAAAACTGGAATTTGGTATTCGGTCCCGTTGATTACATCCCAACTCTCGGTTGGAATATACACCAATTTGCAAATCCTTTCGCATGGGATGGTGTTTCTAATGTTTTAATTGATGTTTGCTTCAATAATGATATAAAAGACCAAGATGCTAATGAAAGTTTTTATTATACTACAACTGATTTCTTGTCAGTCAGATACTTTTCAGGTTATGAAAATGTTTGCACAGAGCCATACTATGTTAATCCCTCTTTCATTCGTCCAAACATAATGTTTGCATCTCCTTCTGTTTCTGAAATTGAAGCACCAACATTAATTGCTCCAATTGATAATGCAATTGATGTTTCAACTACACCTATTTTTGAATGGAATACAACTACTGGCGCATTAAACTATACATTACAGGTTTCAACTTCAGAAGATTTTTCAACAGTCCTTTTAGAACAAACTGGCTTGATTGCTCCAAATTATTCAGTTCAGGAATCCGAAATGCTTAACGATTTAACTGCTTATTTCTGGCGTGTAAAAGCAATAAACAATGATATTTTAAGCGACTGGTCTGAAACCTGGTCATTTACAACTGAATTAGAAACATTTTCACAGGAAATTCCTCTAAATTCCGGCTGGCATATGATTTCTTCTTACATTGAGCCAGAAAATGCTGGTATTGAAAATGTTTTTGAAAATATTGCAACAGACGTTAAAATAGTTAAAAACGGAATTGGACAAATGTATGACCCAGCATTTAATATTAATACTATTGGAAATTGGAACTATGCAGATGGGTATTTAGTTAATATGTTAAATGACAATGAATTAACTATTACAGGAACAAAACTTTTACCAGAAGAAACACCTATTAATTTAAATATTGGCTGGAATCTTTCAGCTTACTTGCGCGATAATGAAATGTCTCCAAATACTGCTCTCTCTTCAATCTCTCCATCATTAGTTCTGGCAAAAGATAATGCTGGTGGAATTTTCAGTCCTGTTTATGGAATAAATACTATTGGTGATATGCACCCCGGACAAGGTTATTACTTCTATATGGATGCTGCTGCAGAACTTACTTATCCAGCAAATTCTACCCAAAAAGCCGTTGCTGGTGATGAAATAACTCCACTTGCAAAATATAATATTCCTTTAGTAAAAAATACTGGGAAAAATGCAACTTTACTTATTTCAATTGAAAATAACGATGGAAATGAAATAGGAGTTTATAATATGAATAATGAGTTAATTGGTTCTGGTGCAGTTTATAAAGGAGTTGCTGCTATTACAATTTGGGGAGATGATGAAACAACTCAAAATATTGATGGCGCAAAAGACAATGAATATTTAAACGTAAAACTTTACAATACAACAAATAATACAAGTAAAGAAATTTCTTTGACACAAATTAAAGAAATAACAGGCAATACAGAACAAAACGCATTATTCTACAAAACAAATTCAATCTTTGTAGCCAAAGCAATTGCAAATGATGAATCTGGTTTTGCAATGTCAATTAAAAACATACCCAACCCAGTTGAAAGCAACGTAGTATTTGAATTTAGCTTAACAAACGAAGCACAAGCGGAAATACAGATTTACAATTCTACTGGCGAATTAGTTGCAAGCATTGGAAACGGTAATTACTCTGCTGGTTTGCACAGAGTAAGTTTCGATGCAAGCAATTTAGCAAGCGGAATGTATAATATTGTGTTGAGTTCAGGAAGCAAGAAAGTTTCTTCGTTTATGATTGTGGACAAGTAGTTAATGATTAATGGTTAATGGTTAATGGTTAATGGTTAATGGTTTTTGGTCATTGGGAATTAGGAATTGGGAATTGGGAATTGGGAATTGGGAATTGGGAATTGGGAATTGGGAAAATACTAATGACTAATAACTAATGACCGACAGCCGATAGCCGACAGCTGATAGCCGACAGCTGATAGCCGATAGCCGAAAACCATAAACCATAAACCATAAACCGAAAACACTCCTTCCCATGTTTAACTTAGGAAGGAGATGGAAAAGAATCTCCTTTATGATTGTGGGTAAATAGCTATCGGTTAAGAACTCCAATAGCTGTTAAAGAAGTCCAGCATCGCAAGGTGTTGGACTTTTTTATTTCATCTCCTCCAATTCTTTTTCGAACCATTCTGTAAAATCGAAAATATGATTCAAATAAAATTTTAGATTTGTTTTTTCAATTTCTTTTAGTTGAATTATTGTGTTGGAAATAAGCATCTTCTTTTCTTTCAGTGTTCCTTTATTGCAAACAGAACGGAAGAATTTTATTAGTGCTTTTTCAATGGGGAATTGTGTTCTTTTGGAACGAATAGTTTTAACCCAAGAATCAACAGAATAAATTAAATTATCAAAGTTGTTTAATTTATAATGGGCAATGAATTCAAATAGTTTGAACATTGAACAGTTGAATTCATACGATATTGCAATATATTTTTTTTGAGAAATCTTTATTGCAGCCAAAAAATTATTATTCTCAATGAATGCCCTGATAATCAATAATTGAAGATGTCTAATCATATAATAATTTTGAACAGATTTTCTAATGGAAATAAAATTTTCAACTTCTTTAGCTAAATTATCAGCTTCTTTGAATTTTTCGACCTGATGGAGCAGTTCCAATTTCCTTAAATATTGCATAGTTTGAATGTATTCATCTTCATCTTTAGTAAGTCTTTTTATTTTAGATAATTCATTAGATAAAGTATTAAACATATTCTCATTTTTTGTAATGCTACAGCAATAAAGATAATTATTAATCAACTGCAAATATTCATCTCGTGAAAAAAATTCGGGATATTTTTTAAAAAGTTTGTATTGTCTTGTATGGTAATTGTAATCTCCCAAAAAATCATGATTGATAAAACTGCAAATAGATTGAATATATAACCAAATGCTCATTGCCCTGACGCTAAGAATTTCATTTTCAGGCATATAAGGCGAATGCCCAAATTTTTCGATAAAATCCTCAATTTCAAAATGATATGTTCCTTCAATAAATTGATATTGTTGTAATTCCGCTTTAATAATTAACAGGATTTTAATATTATTTATAATCTTATTAATTTTCTCTCTTTCATCATTTAAATCTTTAAGTTTATTATAATCAAAGATAAAACAATGATTAAAACAAAGCGATTCTTCTAAAGAAATAATGCTAAGAATGAAATCAAATTCTTCATATTTATAAGCTAATTTTTTTGTTTCTTCGATTATTTTGCTTGCTTTTTGGCAAATTCCTTTTTCAATAAGAACACGAATATATAATAAGTTTTTTAAAATAATCCAGGTATAATTCTTATCAAAATTGAAATTAACGACAGTTTGAAGCAATTTATCAAATAGTTTATTTTTTTGCAAAGAGAGGTTCTTGCTTGAAGTTTTAACCTTTTTTTTCTCATTTCCCAGAATTTTTTCATAAAGAGAAATATAGTCGAAAACTGGTTCATTTTTACTTATTTTGCTAAACTTTGTAAAATAATTTATTTCTCTCTTAGATAAATTAAAAATCAATTGTTTTAATGAATCGGACATTTTACTAGAATTTATTTTTATAAATTATTGAATAATAAAGATATTTAAAAATAATTATGTTTAAAATACGAAATATTTTTCCTTTTTTCAAATAATTTTATGAACCAAATTGATAAAAAAAATTATTTAATTTTAAAAGAGTTTAGTTCAATACAAAAATAAGAGGTAAAATATGAGAAAGCTAACAAATTTCAGAATAATGGTTTTTTTCTTACTGATATTTCCATTATTATTAAAAGCACAGATTAGTGGTGATTTAACGATAGGAGTAGATGGGGACTATTCTACTCTTGGTGAATTTGCAAATTCATTAAATTTGCTTGGAATGTCTGGCAATACAAATATAAGTATAATAAGCGACATTGAAGAAATAAACCCGGTAATCATTAACCAGTGGACTGAAACTGGTGGTTTAAACTATTATTTGACAATTAAGCCAACAGGGGAAAACAGAATAATTCAGGGTAATTTTCCGGCAAGCGCTGTAATTGTTTTGAACGGAGCCGACAGAGTAATTATTGATGGCGAATTGAACGAAGGAGAAAGGAACCTTACTATAAAGAACAATGCAACTAATGGCACTAATGCTGCTATTTGGATAAAAAGTTTAGGTAATGCTGCCGGTTGCAAAGATATTACAATAAAAAATACAAATATTTTTGGCGCCAATGCCGGAGTTGAAGTATCTACTACATTTGGTATTTATGTTGCAGGAACTTCTATTTCCACAAATAATACCGGTGCAGATAACGATAATCTTATAATTGAAAATAACAATATAAAAAGAGCATATTATGGCATTTTTATAAGAGGCGCTTCTGCAACAGTTCTAAATGATTCGATACAAATTATTAATAATCAAATTGGTTCGGATATAGAAACTGATTATGTTTTCTATCGCGGAATTGATGTTAGATATTGTAATGCTTTGTTAATTTCTCAAAATCATATTTTTAATCTGAAATTAAGCACTGGTTCAAATATTGCTGCAATTGATATTGGTTCTGATTGCTCAAATACAATAATTGAAAGAAACTTAATACATAGCTTATCACAATCAAGTGCAGCCGGTTATGGCTGCTATGGAATTAATACCAATTCAGCAACTGGAAATACAAATATAAGTATAATTAATAATGTTATATATGATATAACTACTGTAAATTACGGAGCAACAAATACTACTCGTAATCCTTTCGGAATTAGATTATCCGGAGGAACCAATATAAAACTCTGGTTTAATAGTGTTAATTTAAATGGAACTCAAGCTGAATTTGGAACCAATGGAACCTTATCTGCTGCTTTATTAGTAAATTTGGCAACAGTTACTGGATTAGACGTCAGAAACAATGTGTTTTCAAATTCATTGGCTGGATTAGCAGGTTCAGCATCTTATGCAGTATGCGTAATTGGTTCGGCTTCTTCTTTTGTTAATCTTAATCACAATAATTACTATGCCGGCGGCAATTATGGTGTCCTTGGGCACATTGGAGTTTCTTACAGTTTAACAAATCAGAAATTTAATTTAAACGAATGGCAAACTGCAACTGGATTTGACAATTATTCTTTAGCTGAAATTCCTCAATTTACTAATGAGAATAACCTTCTGCCAGTATTTTCATCTCCGTTAGTTCTTTCAGGTGAATATTTAGATGTGGTCCCAAATGATATTACTGGAACAACAAGAGCAGCTACTCCAACAATAGGTGCTTATGAGTTTATTGTTGAAGGAGAAATGAATTATGCATCAAGCATTGCATCTCATCCGACTTTTAAACCAGTAATGATTGGGATTGATGACCAGGTAATTATTAAAATCAATATTATGACTGAAGGCATTGATGATGCCAAAAGCGTTACCGGTTTTTCTTTTAATTCCAATGGAACATCGAACCAAAGTGATATAACGAACGCAAAATTGTTTTATACAGGTCGGGACAATAATTTTTCTAATAATAATCAGTTCGGAAATACAATTACAGATATTTCTGCTCCTTTCAGTATAGTAGGAAATCAAATTTTATTACCGGGAAATAACTATTTTTGGCTTACTTATTCAATTTCCCCGACTGCTACAGAGTATAATGATATTGATGCAGAATGCACATTACTTACTTGTAATGGAAACAATTATATTCCGGAAGTAACAGCACCAGCAGGCAGCAGAACAATCAGAAATTATATGCAGGGGGTTTATACTGTCGGAAGCGGTGGTTTATATCAGAATCTTAATGAAGCATTTTCTGATATTCAAATGCTTGGGGTTAGCGGAGATGTTGTATTAAACATTGTTAGCAATATAGCAGAACCGAGCCCGGCAGTATTAAATCAATGGCTTGAATATGGGGAGGGGAACTATTATGTTACGATAAAAGCCGATGTAACTGACAAAACTATTCAAGGCGAGTTTGCTGATAATGGTGTGATTGTTCTTAATGGTGCTGACCGGGTAATAATTGACGGCGAAGCTGTTGAAGGAGAAAGAAATCTACAAATAATAAATAATGCTGCTTCCGGTAATAACTGCGTAATTCGTTTAATTGGTTATGTTGCTGAATTAGGTTGCGAGAATGTTACTATTAAAAATTGTATTATTACCGGTGCTAATCGTTTAAATGGAAATTCCATAGGAATAGTGCTTGGTGGAGCAACGCTTGGAGCAACTCAAACAGGTTGCGACCATAATAATATTACTATAAAAAATAATTGGATTAAGAAAGTATATTACGGAATTAATGCTTATGCTTCAGCAACAGAGTATTACGAAAATTTGCAAATATTAAATAACGAAATTGGTTCAGAAATTCCAGATGATTATATCGGGCAGATCGGCATTCAATTAAACAATTGTCCCGGAGCAATTATTGATGGAAATCATATTTATAATATTGGCTGGCTTACTTCAACTTCATATTTATATGGTATCCAGATTGTTAGTGGATGCTCAAATTCTTCTGTAATAAATAACAGAATCCACACAATTTGGAATACAAGTGCAAACTATGGTGCTGCCATTGGAATCAATTCAAGTTCGTCAGATATTTTAATAGCAAGCAATGCAATCTATGATTTGGTTACGACAAATTACAGCAACAGCAATACGGGATATAATCCTTTTGGAATAAGAATAACTGGCGGAGCTAATATCAAGATAATTCACAACAGCATAAATCTTTATGGAGTTCAGCAGCCGAGCAGCGGATATACAAAAGGAACCCTTTCTTCCTGTATTATGATTAGTGTAGTTAATGCGTCCAACATTCAAATACAAAACAATATCTTATCAAACACGCTTCAAGGGTTGGAGGGTAGCATTCAATCCTGTATTTACAATAAAGGTGCAAAAGCTGTTTTGACAAATATTGATTACAATGATTATTTCAATAGCGAAATAACTGGAAAAGTAGGATATATAAATGGATTATGGTATAATTCCTTAGAAGACTGGCAGGCGGAAACTTTACTGGACAATAATTCGATGTTAACTAATCCAATGTTTACTGAAGAAAATAATTTGATGCCACTTCCCGTTTCACCTCTTTATTGTTCTGGAATTAGCATTGAAGGTTTTGAAACTGATATATTAGGAAATGCACGAAGGAATCCTCCAACGATTGGGGCTTATGAAATAGATTTTGGTAACAGTTTAGCTCCTCCTTTGCTAGTTTTTCCATTAAACTATTCATTTGGAGTTCCCCGATTAGCTGAATTTAGCTGGAGTGAAGTAGAAAATGCAAGTTCATACTTAATTCAAATTTCTTCTGATATTGATTTTCTGAATATAATATTTGAACAATCAGTAACGCTAAATTCTCACATCTTGAATAATGAGCTTGAAGAAACAACGCAGTATTACTGGAGAGTAAAAGGTGAAGCTTATGAAGTAACTGCTTACTGGTCAAAAATATGGAGCTTTATAACGCAAGGCACACTTGCACAGCCGGTCTTATCTTTGCCCGGTAATGGTTCTGAAGGGCTTACTCCGGATATTCCTTTGATTTGGCAATCTGTTTTCGGAGCAAATCAATTTAATATTCAAATAGCTTCAGACTTAGAATTTACAGAAATACTTGTCGATACATTAACAAATCAAATTTTATATTTACCAACAACATTGGCAGCGGAGTGCAATTATTACTGGAGAGTTCGGGCGTCCAATGGAGTTGACAATAGTGTTTGGTCAGATATTTGGTCTTTTTCTACTGGTTATAATGTTATTTTAGGAAACGGAACAAATTATAATTCAACTACCATTTATCCTGCTCCTTATGGAAGAAGATACAAGGGGGCAAGACATCAGATATTGGTTACTGCTGATGAATTTAGTGCAAATGGCGGACTGCCCGGCTTGATTACAAATCTTTCTTTTAAGATTCATTCAATTAACAATTGTGATGCAATGAATGATTTTTCAATCAAACTAAAGCACACAACTCAAGATGTATTAACAGCATTTGAATTTGACAACTGGACAACCTGTTTTATTGCTTCTCCTTCTTATGTTCCAGTAGTCGGCTGGAATAATCACCAGTTCGATGTTCCTTTTGAATGGGACGGTATTTCTAATATTTTGATTGAAACCTGTTTTAACAATTATCCTCAAGCTGTAGCTCAAAATGCTTCACATTATTATACAACTACTCCGGTTAATACAGTAGGGTGTTATTATTCCGATACAGATTCTCTTGTATGTAGCTCAAATTCTGTGTTTAATGAAATTTACTCTGCTAACCGCCCAAACATTAGACTAACTATGGATATTTCTGAAATTTTGCCTCCTCTTTTAATTTCGCCACAAAATAATTATTTTGAAATATCAAGACAGCCGGAATTTCATTGGAATTATGTTAGTGACGCTGCCTCTTATTATATTGAAATAGCAACAGATATTGAATTTACTAATACTATTATCAGTCAGTCTGTTCCCGACAATTATTTTATTCTGTCGAATCCATTAAATGCTTTGACTCAATATTTTTGGCGGGTAAAAGGTGAAAATGACAGTATTTATTGTTACTGGTCTCAAATATGGAATTTCATTACTAAAGAACTTGTTGATGTTCCATGGCAAATAATCGAAACAAACAACTCATCTACCATCATCATTCCAACCTCCATCAATCCAATGCTCGGCGACCGTCCATTTACTTCTGGCGATGCTATAGGGCTTTTCTATCAAAATGATGAAAACGAATGGCAATGTGGCGGTTATGGAATTTGGAACGGACAAAATCTCGGTATTACAGTTTGGGGAGATAACGATACTACTCAAATAAAAGATGGATTTGCTATTGATGAAATCTATACTTTCAAAGTTTGGGACGCTGTACTTGGGCAAGAATGGAACGCTACTGCTACTTATCAGGAAGGAACAGATAATTATCAAATTAGTGGATTCTCTGTGCTTACTTCTTTAAATGTATATATTCCAACAGAACAAAACATTTCCCTTAATTCCGGTTGGAACATCATCTCCTCATATATTATACCTGAAAATGATACTATTCCAAATGTATTTTCTAACATTGTTTCAAATCTTAAAATCGTGAAAAATGGTGCTGGTGATATTTATGACCCTGCTTTTGGTATTAACAATATTGGAAATTGGAATTTTTCAAATGGATATTTAGTTAATATGCTCAATGATAATGAATTAATTATTACCGGACAAAAATTAATCCCAGAAGTTTCACCAATCAATTTGAATAACGGCTGGAATTTATCTGCATACTTACGTGATAATGAAATGTCGCCAACTGCTGCTCTAACATCAATCTCTTCATCATTAGTTCTGGCAAAAGACAACGTTGGTGGCATTTACAGTCCTGCTTACGGAGTTAATACTCTCGGCAATATGCAAGCTGGTCAAGGATATTATTTCTATATGAACGCTGCTGCAGAACTTACTTATCCAGCAAACTCTGCACAAAAAGCCGTTACTGGAAACGAAATAACTCCACTTGCAAAATACAATATTCCAACAATGAAAAACACTGGAAGCAATGCAACTTTACTTGTTTCTATTGAAAATAATGAAGGAAATGAAATCGGAGTTTATAATATGAATAATGAATTAATTGGTTCTGGTGCAGTGTATAACGGAATTGCAGCTATAACAATTTGGGGAGATGACGAAGCAACTCAAAATATTGATGGTGCAAAAGATAATGAATATTTAAATGTAAAAATTGACAATACAACAAATAACACAACTAAAGAAATTTCTTTATCTCAAATTAAAGAAATATCTGGCAATTCAGAACAAAACCAACTTTACTATAAAACAAATTCAATATATGTAGCAAAAGCAAGTGCAAATGATGAATCTGGCTTTGCAATGTCAATCAAAAATATTCCAAATCCAGTAGAAAGCAATGTTGTATTTGAATTTGGCTTAACTGAAGAATCTAACGCTGAAATACAGATTTATACAAGCACCGGCGAATTAGTTGCAAGCATTGGAAACAAGGTTTATTCTGCTGGCTTACACAGAATTAACTTTGATGCAAGTAATTTAGCAAGTGGAATGTATAACATAGTGTTGAGTTCTGGAAACAAGAAAGTAACATCGTTTATGATTGTTAATAAATAGTTGTCGGTTGTCGGTTATCGGTTGTCGGTTATCGGTTTATGGTTTATGGTTTATGGATTGCGGTCATTAGTCATTGGTAGAAGAAAAATACGAATGACAAATAACAAATAACAAATAACTAATGACGAATGACGAATGACGAATGACAAATAACAAATAACTAATGACAAATGACGAATGACGAATAACTAATGACCATAAACTGATAGCCGATAGCCGAAAACCATAAACCATAAACCATAAACCATGAACTATAAACCGAAAACTTATGAAGAAGATAAAACAATCTGATTGTGGGTAAATAGCTATCGGTTAAGAACTCCAATAGCTGTTAAAGAAGTCCAGCATCGCAAGGTGTTGGACTTTTTTATTTCATTTTTGAAAAAAGATATTCCATATCTGGAAGATATGGAATATCTACTTCATTTCTTCTAATTCTCTTTCGAACCAAGCGGTGAAATCGAAAATATGATTCAAATAAAATTTTAGATTTGTTTTTTCAATTTCTTGTAATTGAACTATTGTACTTTTAATAAGTTGCTTCTTTTCTTTTATTGTGGCTTTATTACAAATAGAACGGAAGAATTTAATCAAAACTTTTTCTATAGGAAATTGTTTTCTTTTACTGCGTATAGTTTTTGTCCAAGAATCTAAAGAGCATATTAAACTATTATAATTATTTAATTTGTAATGAATAATAAATTCAAAAAGTTTGAAAATTGAACTGTTATATTCAAGCCCGGTTACCCTATACTTTTTTTGAGAAGAATTTAAAGCGAGAGAATAATTATCATTATCAATATATGCTCTAATAATATTTAAATGCAAAAGACGGTTTTCAAAATTAGGAATTTGATGATGAATTTCAAGAAACTGCTCAGCTTTTCTGGCTAATTCCTCTCCTTGTTTGTATTTTGAAACTTGGTGGTATATTTCTAATGTTCGATAGAAAATAATCTTTTGTTTGAAAAATTCATGCTCAGTATTCAAATTTTTAATATTAGAAAATTCTTCGATTAATATACTAAACATCTCTTCATTTTTAACCAAACTACTGCTATACATAAAATTATTTAATACAAACATATACTCATCAATTGTAAATAAGAACATATTATTCTTAACTAACTGATAACGTTCCTGAGTATATTTAAAGAAATTCTGATAATCATGTTGGATAAAATAAGAAACTTCAACCACATTAAGCCAAATAGCTTGAATCTTAATGCTTTTGGTAATATTTTTAGGAGCAAGTGGTGAATGCCCGTAAATTTTAGAAAAATTATTAAAATCGGAAGTATAAAAATTTTCATTAATTTGAAAATACTGAAGTTCAGCTTTGATAGTCAAAACGCTGTGCAAATCATCAATAATATCGAATATATTTAATCTTTCTTCTTTTAGTTCTTTTAGCTTTTCATAGTGTACAATTATTCCGTGATGAAAGCATAATAACATTTCTAATGAAATTATTTGAAAAATGAGCTCAAATTCTTCATATTTATAAGCATTTCTTTTAGCTCTTTCCAATATTTTTTGAGCTTTTTCATATAACTCTTTTTCCAATAGAATCTGGATATAATTAATATCCTTTTGGATTTTCCATTTAAATGAACTTTCAAAATTATAATTAATTAAACTGGTCAATATTTTTTCTAATAATCTTTCCTTTTCAATAGATAAATTTTTCGAAGGAAAATTATTCCCAAATTTCTTTTTTATCTCATCTAAGCTTAATCCGCCGTTATTAAGAATTAAATTATATAAAGAAATGTAATGTGAGTCTGTTGCCTCTTTGTATAATTTAGTAAACTTTGAAAAATAATCCTTTTCAGATTTTGTTAATTTAAAAATGATTTTTTTTAGTGTGTTTTCCATACGATTTTACAATTAACTCGTTATTATTTAGAACATTAGCATTTAAACGGAATGTTAATATACGAAATTATTTTCTTTTTTTCAAATATTATTTTTTAATAGTTTGGATTTGGAAGATAGTAAAATTGAAGAATACAATAAAAAAAATAAGAATTAGATTAATATATTAATTGTTTAAAAATGTTAAATAAAAAATATTATTATAAATAAATGTCTTACAAAAACTATAATATATACATATATAATATAATATATAATAACCAATTAAATATAAATTGTTTAAATATAATAATTTAATATAATAAATAATATAATAAATAATATATAACAAATATAAATATATAATTAATTTATTAATCATTTTTTTAATGGAGGTCATAATGAAAAGAATTAAATTTTCTTTTTCATTACTCATTTTTCTATGTGTATTTTTAACAAATTCCAGTGTAAATGCACAGGATTGGAATTTATTGTGGTCTAATGACGTTTCTTCAATAGCTGGTATTGGTCAAGCCGGCTGCGAAACTGACGGAGAATTTATCTATACTTCCTTCGATTTAAGTTCAAATTTCGCTAAATTTGACTTTGAAGGAAATCATATAGAAACTTTCTCTATTCCGGGTGTATCGAATATAAAGGATTTAGCTTATGATGGCGAATACTTTTATGGCTCCGATGCAAATTTATCCGGTATAATTTACCAAATGGATTTTTTAAATAAGTTATTAGTATCAACAATTACTATACCAGACCATCGTATTAGACATATAGCATATAATCCGAATTTAGATGCTTTTTGGTGTGGTAACTGGCAAGATTACCTTATTCTTATTAATCGTGAAGGAGAAATTCTGGATTCTATTCCCAATTCAAGTTATGGAATATTGGGTGTTTATGGCTCTGCTTTCGATAATGTTAGTGATGGAGGACCTTATCTTTGGGTTCATAGCCGTTCATATCTTGGATGCGCATCGGCAATAATTCAAATTAATCTTGCTACTGGAGTTCCAACAGGTGTGTGGTATAATGCACTAAGCGATGCTGGTGTTGGTGTAACAAATCCATCTGCCGGTGGATTATTCAGTTCAACAAATATTCTACCCGGATATTTTCTACTTGGTGGATTAATTCAGGGAACTCCAAATAAAGCATTTGCTTATTCACTATTTCAATATGGAAGCATTCCGCCTTCTTTAGAAAATCCACTTAATAATGCTTCTAATGTTGATGTAATGCCTTTATTCCAGTGGGAAGCAGTTGAAAATGCAGTTTCTTATCAGATGCAAATTTCTGAAGTAGCTAATTTCGCAACAATTTTTCTTGATAAACAAGTTCTTGATACTAATTTTTACCAGTTATTAAATGAAGAACAATTAGAAGAAATTTCCAAGTATTTTTGGCGAGTTAGAACCGAGTATGAAGATGAAGAAATGGGGCCTTGGTCAAAAGCATTTTCTTTTATTACTGAAGGAAATTTACCTGAGCCGGTATTAATTAGTCCAATTGACGAAGTTGAAAATACTGATTTATCTATGCAATTTAGCTGGACTGGCAGTATTGCAGCAACAAATTATAATCTGCAAATTTCAAGGAATGTGGATTTTACTGATTTGTTGATTGATGAGGCAGCTTTAAATACTACTTCGTATAATGTAAATGGCTTAACAAGGAGCACCCAGTACTGGTGGAGAGTAAAAATGATAAATGCAATTGATACAAGCGATTGGTCTGATGAATTTACATTTATTACTGGTCCATTTTTTACTGTTGGTCAGGGAACTAATTATAACAATCAATGGGCACAACCAAGTGCTTATCCTAATGGTGGGCTAAATGAAATTCAGCATTATTTAATACACGCCGATGAGATGATTGCCTCCGGTGCTTCTGCAGGGCTTTTGACTTCTATTGCTTTTAATGTTGCTGTTATTAATAGCGGGGCACCAATTGAAAGTTACGAAATTAAATTAAAAAATACTAATGAGTATGAATTAGGAAATGGTTGGGATTTAAATAATTTTACGACTGTTTTTGATACAACAACATATACACCGGTTCTTGGTTGGAACGTTCATTATTTTATTGTTCCATTTTACTGGGATGGAGTTTCAAATTTACTTGTTGATATTTGCACTGACAATACTGAACCTACTTATAATGAATCAACTTATTGGAGTTATTACAATTACTCAGCTGCTGCAAACTACACCAGTTATGATGGCACTGCTTGCACTAATCCATTGTATATGGGAACTTCTACGGCAAGACCCAATATGAAATTCACATTAGAATTTCCACCAATTTTGCCTCCGAACTTAATTTCCCCAATTAGTGAAAGTTACTGCAATTCATTAACTCCAGTATTGAATTGGAGTGAAACAGATACATTGCATTTATATTCATTGCAGGTTGCTACAGATGAACTTTTCACCGAAATTGTATATGAATTATCTGAAATTACAGAACCGGAGTATCAAATTTCTGAAAACTTGGAAGAGCTAACAAGATATTACTGGAGAGTAAATGCTTTTGATGGTATTAATACAAGCGTTTGGGCACAAACCTGGAATTTTATAACTGAAGGCGAACTATTATCTCCAGTTTTATTAACTCCAATAAATGAATCTGTTGGACTAAATACAGTTCAGAATTTTTCATGGGAGGAAGTTTCCGGAGCAACTGGTTATCAAATCCAAATTGCAACTGATACCAGCTTTGAATCAATTATCTATACTAATACTTTCGGAAAGAATACAGAAGTACTAATTAAAGATTTGCCAAATGATAGCGAAATCTTTTGGCATGTAATGGCTCAAAATGAATGTTCTGATAGTGAATATTCTGAAACCTGGTCATTTACTACTAATAGTGTTCCTTATGCTTATTCCTATAAATCTAAGCAAGGTTTTGTAATGTTTCCACTGAATAATCCAAATGACGTTATTCCAGTAGCATCTTCAAGTATATATAGTCTTGACGCTGCAACTTGGGCAAATAATACTTGGTATGCTGCTTCATCAAAGAATTTAATTTCTATAAATACCTCTACCGGAGCTACAACAACTATCGGCTATATTGGTGTAAGTATGCAGGCATTAAGCTATGATGTGCAAAATAATGTAATGTATGGTATTTCGTATAATAAAGGCACATCTTATCTTTATTCAATTAATCTAACAACAGCAGCGCCAACATTAATAGGAGCTATTGGAAGTTATGAATTCAATAATCTTGCAATTTCTTTAGATGGTGAATTATACTCCATTTGTATAAATGATGATAATTTATATTCAATTAACAAAACTACCGGTTCAGGAACAATCATTGGACCAATAGGGGTTGATGCCGTAAATTATCAGGATATGGAGTTTGATAAAGTAAATGGAGTATGTTACTGGCTTGGAAACATTAGCGATTACTACTCAATGAATTTTTATTCAGTAAATACCGAAACAGGTGTTGCTACAAGTTTAAACAATTTATCTACTCAAATATCTACCTTAGCAATACCATACACTCCTTCTTGTTTACCTTTGCCAGTGTTATCAACTCCTTTAAACAAGAGTACCTGTATTCCAATTCTCCCATCATTTGATTGGAATGACGTTGATAGTGCAAATAGCTATATATTCCAATTGTCACTTTTCCCAACGTTTGAAACAATTTATTTCGAGCAGGAAAATTTGACTATATCTGAAATAACACTACCAATTGATTATCAATTAGCCGAAACAATACGATGCTACTGGCGAGTAAAAGCAATAGGGACAGAAGAATGTGATAGCTATTGGTCATCAAAATTCTCTTTTATTACTGAAGGCGATTTACCGAATCCATTGTTAGTAAGCCCGCCAAATCTTGCTTTAAATTATATTGCAAAACCTGTGTTTGTTTGGAATGAAATTATAGGCGCAGCAAACTACGATTTTCATCTATCAACTAATCTTGATTTTTCAGATACCGTTGTTTATCAATCTGGATTAACAACAACACGTTACCAAAGCACTGGTCTGGAATTAAATACTCAATACTGGTGGAGAGTGAAAACTCAGAACTTGTGTAGCCAAAGCGAGTGGTCTGAGCCATTTACTTTTACAACAAGTTCCTATCTTGTGATTGGAACTGGAACTTCGTTTAATTCACAATGGGAATATCCTACTGCTTATGCTTCATATAATCGTAATTGCAAGCAGCAATTTTTAATCAGAGCTGAAGAACTTAATAGTGCTGGAGGAGGGCTCGGAATTTTAACTTCTATTTCATTTAACGTTGCTCAGCTCAATATTGAATATCCATTGTCTGATTATACTATTAAATTGAAACACACATATTCAAGTTCTCTTAGTTACTGGGATTTAGAAAATTGGACGACAGTATTCGGACCAGTAGACTATCAACCTGTTGACGGTTGGAATACTCACAATTTTGATGATGTATTTGTATGGGATGGTGTCTCTAATATTCTTGTTGATGTATGCTTTATTAATTTTGATGCATATGGAGATAATGTTGGAACTTATTATTCTTATACTCCATTCGTTTCTACTTTGGCAAGTTACTATTATGATAATGAAATAGATGTATGTTCATCTCCCAGTTATCCTAATACATATACCAAAAGACCAAATATAATGTTCGGAATTGATTTTACTAATTTATTCCCACCGCAACTTCAATTACCTGAACATAATTCTATTTGCGTTTCAACATTACCATTGCTTGATTGGAATGATGTTCAAAATGCAACAAGTTATTCAATACAATTAGCAGATAATCCGAATTTTGAGTTCCCAATAGTTCAACTATCTGGTTTAACAAATTCAGAATACCAATTACCCAATGAGCTAATATTAAATGAAAATACTGAATATTACTGGCGTGCAAATGCAAGCGATGGAGCAACAACAAGCTACTGGTCTTTGAAATACAGATTTATAACTGAAGGAGATTTATCTGCTCCAGTTCTTGTTTTTCCACCAATTGGAGAAATAAATTGCAGTACATCATTTTTAATTAGTTGGAACAGCAATATAAGTTCAGAAACCTATCATTTACAGGTTGCAACTGACGATACTTTATCTAATTTAATAATTGACCAGGAAAACATTACAGACACTGAGTTTTCTATTTCCGGACTAAATTATAATACTCAATACTGGTGGCGTGTTAGCGCACAAAACTCCTGCAGCGAAAGTCCCTGGTCATTCACGAATATTTTCACAACAGGAACGCATATTACAATAGGAACTGACAATTTTGTTGGAAAACCAAATAGTTATCCGGCTCCTTATGCCAATAACACTGAGGGTGCTAAACATCAAATTTATATTCTTGCAGATGAACTTTATAACGCTGATATTGCTTCAAGTATGTTTAATTCACTTTCATTTAATGTAGCCGAGCTTGCATCAGGTAATACCTTAGATAACTTCTCAATTTCTATGAAACATTCTAATGTAAAAAATTTAGATTACGACTGGGATTTAGCTGGTTGGCAATTAGTCTATGGTCCTGTTGATTATACTCCAAATGCTGGTTGGAACACCCATACATTCGATTATCCTTTTAATTGGGATGGAGTTTCCAATATTCTTATTGATATATGTTTTAATAATGAAATTGGTGATGTTACTGAAAATGAAAGATTCTACATCAGTAGTACTTCGTTTCCTTCTATACGCTACTACTACACTGAGGGAAGTGATATTGTGTGCACCGACCCTGAGTGGGCAAATCTTAATTCTGGAAGACCAAATATGAGATTTGATATGGATTTATCTTATTTCTTAGCTC
This sequence comes from uncultured Hyphomicrobiales bacterium, assembly GCA_964499465.1. Classification (GTDB taxonomy): domain Bacteria; phylum Bacteroidota; class Ignavibacteria; order Kapaibacteriales; family UBA2268; genus JAAYJM01. Next base: position 3,654 of record CAZCLJ010000025.1, on the reverse strand, counting down.
CTAAATTGATTTCACCGGCAAAGTCTTCTTGGGAAGTTTCATTAACCCCACTCTTTGAATGGAGTAACGTTGAACTTGCAAATTCATACTCATTACAGGTTTCAAATGTTCAAGACTTTTCAACTATTTTAATTGAACATAATAATTTAACCGGAAATTCTTATCAGGTTACAGATGAAGAAGAATTGCTCGGATTAACTCAATATTACTGGAGAGTAAGAGCAAGTAATAATAATTATACGAGTGGCTGGTCTCCTGCATGGTCATTTACAACTGAATCAGATTTAGACGAACAAACAATTTCGTTAAATACAGGTTGGAATATGATTTCGGGCTATATAGTGCCATCAAATCCAGATATTACTTCAATTTTCGCTGGTATGAGTAAAAGCTTGAAATTAGTGAAAAATGGTGCCGGTCAGCTTTACAATCCTTCAATGGGTATAAACACAATAGTAAATTGGAATCAGTTCGATGGTTATTTAGTATTAATGAAAAGTCCTGTTCAAATAAATATTACAGGTGAACAAATCGAACCAGAAGAAACTCCTCTTAACTTATTAAGTGGCTGGAATTTATCTGCTTACTTACGCGATAATGATATGTCACCAGCTACTGCTCTTGCTTCAGTCACAACATCATTAGTTCTTGCTAAAAATAACGTTGGTGGTATTTATATGCCTTCTTATGGAATAAATACTATTGGTGATATGCACCCCGGACAAGGTTATTATTTCTATATGGATGCTGCAGCAGAACTTACTTATCCTGCAAACTCCGCTCAAAAAGCTGTTGCCGGAAATAATATTACGCCACTTGCTAAATCCTTGGTTCCTTCAATGAATAATACCGGTAAGAACTCTACTCTTATTATTTCAATTGAAAGTAATGACGGGAATGAAATTGGAATTTACAATATGAATGATGAATTAATTGGTGCCGGCGCAATTTATAACGGAGTCGCTGCTATTACAGTATGGGGTGATGATGATATTACTCAGAGCGTTGATGGAGCTAAAGAAAATGAGTTCTTACACGCGAAACTTTTCAAAACAAACAACAATACTATGACTAATATTCCTTTATTAAATATTAGAGAATTAACGAACAATACTGAACAAAACGCATTATTCTACGAAACAAATTCAATTTATTTTGCAAAGTCTGTTTCTAATGATGAAAGTGTATTTGGTATGTCAATAAAAAACATACCAAATCCAGTAGAAAATGACGTTGTATTTGAATTTGGTTTAACAGAAGAATCAAATGCTGAAATACAGATTTATACAAGCACTGGCGAACTCATTGCAAGCATTGGAAACAAGGTTTATTCTGCTGGCTTACACAGAATTAACTTTGATGCAAGTAATTTAGCAAGTGGAATGTATAACATAGTGTTGAGTTCTGGAAACAAGAAAGTAACATCGTTTATGATTGTTAATAAATAGTTGTCGGTTTATGGTTTATGGTTTATGGTTTATGGTTTATGGATTATGGATTGCGGTCATTAGTTATTGGTCATTCGTCATTGGGAATTAGGAATTAGGAATTAGGAATTGGGAATTGGTCATTGGATATTAGTAAAATACTAATGACTAATAACTAATGACAGATAACTAATGACTTAATTACCATAAACCTAAAACCATAAACCATAAATGCTTCTTCCCGAGTGAGAATACAAAGAATCTCCTTTATGATTGTGGGTAAATAGCTATCGGTAAGACCTCCGTAGCTGTTGAAAAGTCCAGTATCGAAAGATGCTGGACTTTTTTTTAATAAAAAGAAAATCATCTCTTTAGTCATACGAACAGCTGTCGGCTATCGGCTATCGGCTGTTGGCTGTCGGCTGTTGGCTGTTGGTTGTCGGCTGTCGGCTATCAGCTGTCAGCTGCCAGCTATCAGCTATAAGTCATTAGTTTATGGTTTATGGTTTATGGTTATTAAGCTATTAGTCATTAGTCATTGGTCATTGGTATTTTTTCCTTTACTAATGACGAATTTTTCCTTTTATGGTTTATGGTTATTAAGCTATTAGTCATTAGTCACTGGGCATTAGTATTTTTTCCTTTACTAATGACGAATGACGAATAACTAATAACTAATCCCCAGTCCCCAGTCCCCAGCCCCTAATTCCCAATTAACAATTCCCAATTAAATTTCAATCCACACCGCCACACTCGGCGCCGCATACTGGCTTTGGTTCTTCGTGTTCACACGAAAATAATTGCGCTTGCCACTTTCTAAGCTTATAAGGAAATTTGGTTCAGAGGTTTTGCCCTGAAGCGAATAATCCCCTGCGGGCTGTCCGTTATTCACAACTGAGCGGTAAATGCTGTATTCTGTTGCTGTGGGAACGGCTGTCCATGTTAAATTGTATTTACCCGGCTCAATTTCTGTATCGCTTATCTGCAGATTACTTGCAGGTGGTAAAACTGCAAAATACCACTGCTCAAGGTCCTCGGTTGCTGGACCAAACCCGTTCATGTTACGGGCACGAACGCGATAAAATCCCTGCCCGTCTGGAGGGGTAAATTGAAATTCTGGGTCTTTCCCAGCATAAATCTGAACATATTCATCGCCATGCTTTCTCTCTAACTGGTAACTTGTGGCGTGATTTACCACATCCCAGTAGAATGTCAAACCGATAAAATCGAAAAAGAAGTTGGTAGGAACTTTTAAACTGCCAGCTTCTTTTTGATAAATTATGTAGTCGTTGTATTTTGCAGAATTTGTTTTTTCCCAAAGTGTTTTTCCATAAATTGCATACTTAGAAATCAAGGTATAAAGCTGGTTTCCGAGCAAAATTCTATCTCTTGTCTTGTTATCCCGAATATTAATTGCGTTAGCCAATGCAGCGATATTATCCTGGAATAGCTGCACCAAATCTTTGTAATCGTCTATCATATCTTGAGTAAGCCCTTCTGAAGCAAGTGCTGTAAGATAATCCTCAGCTGTCTGTGCAACTAAAAAAGCAGTGGCAAGCAAGGTTTTATCAGTCATTGCAGAAATTCCTTTTACGCCAAACTTTTTATATTCAGCTGAATTTTCACCCCATTTTGCTAATGCACGATTTGAAATTCGCCGTGTTGCCTGAATAAGTTCAGAACGGGTATTTTCTTTTGTGGCATTCGCAACGCCAACATCTGCTTGATAAAATGTATCCTGTGGAAAATTTTCGAAAGAGGTGCATAGTGCTTGAAATGCTGTTACAGCAGCAGCATCAACTCCAAAATCTGCTAATTCTGTAGCATCGCGGGTAAGTATTTGCACAAGATTATTGGCAAATACCATCAACTCTGCATCGCTAAATGCATAATCTCTTGAAATCTCTGTCATAAAATTATTCCCTTTAATTAATTAAAAAATATACAATTAATAATATTATAATTAGGAAAATTATTTTCAATGATTAGTATAAAATAATAAACTTTAATTTTAAGAGAAATATTCATTAGTTGAATACTTCGGGCATCTTGTTGAGCGAGTTTCATCTTTAGTTGAGTAATCTTCACCTTTAGTTGAGCGAGCAACACCTTTAGAAGAGTAATCTTCACCTTTAGTTGAGCGAGCAATACCTTTAGAAGAGTAATCTTCACCTTTAGTTGAGCGAGCAACACCTTTAGAAGAGTAATCTTCATCTTTAGTTGAGCG
>CAZCLJ010000024.1:18463-28546 GCA_964499465.1 uncultured Hyphomicrobiales bacterium | reverse complement strand
TAATCATTAATCATTAATCATTAATCATTAATCATTAATCATTAATCATTATTTATTATTATTTTTTTTGAAAGAATATTGTTTTTACCCTGAATATTTAAAACATAAAAGCCATTTAGTATATTGAAACTTACGGTATTAATTGAGTTTGGACCTTCAAAAACATAGCCGTCATAAAGAGTTTTTCTTTCGCCAAGCACATTTACTAAATATATATGAATCCTCTCATCTTCTTTAGCATCATAACTAATATTAATTCCTCCGTGATATTGATTAATTTCAAATTCGTAATTATTTTGACTAATAGAAATATAATTACAGGATTTAACGTAAATTTCTTTATTAAATGTTTCAAGGATTTGTGATTGAATAACACAAGAACGTTTTAAAAAGAAAGCAAAAACATTATACATAGCATTAGACCATGCACCATAATTAGTTGGTTTGTTAAACCTGTTAGCTTGGTTTTCAATTTCTGGTTTTAAAGTAAAATACATATCCTGATATTCATTAATAACATTTTGTATATCTAATTTATAATTTAACAAATACTCAAATCTTGACATAAATTTATTATAAAACGAAGAGTTTTCTAGTAGTATTCTAAGGAATAATGTAGATACGGCATTAGTAGGCCAGCCCTGATTACTTGTTGACAATGCCTGTTCGAAACCTTCAAAATTTGAATCGTTTAATGCGGCATCACCATCAAAGAAAATCCACCTCCATTTAGCTCCATTTTTCCGTTCCCGCCAGCATTTCATATTATTTGAAGGCCAATCAGAATTTGCTATAAATATTTCAAATATTTGATAATCAATGAAATTGTCAATATCCATCCAATCATTTACTATATCGTAATTTGATTTAACAGATAAATCATTATTTTCTATAAAATCATATAATTCAAGAAAGTTAGTATTATTCCCTTCATTAGGATATCCATCCCAATACTCAATAATATCAATACTATCGCTACTAACATTAAAATTATATTTTAAATAATTATCATCAATTCTTTCTTCAATAAAATAAATACCCCAATACTCTCCGTTAATATAAAGAATAATGGGTCTGCTTGAAAGCCAGTCAATCTTTAAGTTTTGAGCCAATTTATTTGTAATATGACTTGATAAACCTGTTCCGTCCCAGGAAGCATGAAATGGCCTTAGCACTAAATGTTTATATTGATAATTTTCTCTGTCCTGAAAAATTTTATAATTGAAATAGTTTTCACCGGACTTTTTCCTTGAATACAATCTAAAAGATTTTTGGGCAACTGAACGTGAACCTTGTCCGTTTGTTCTAAGCCCAATATCTTGTTTAAAAGCTAATTGATTTTCGGATTCATAAAATTCAATAAAAGCAGGTCTTTCCCACTCATCTCCCTTAGAGAAATAATTTCCGGTTCTATAAGGGTTATCTGGGTTAAACAATAATCCAGGTACCATTATTCCTACAGTATCATTAAACAAATCTCTGTATTCTGCAGAAATTGACATTATTGGTAAATCGTAATGATTATTTCCTAATTCGTTGATAAAATAAGTATTCGTTTCAACATTACTTACCAATGCACTATCACTAAAAACAGCAGCTTTAATAATTATTGCCTTAATTATATTTTCGGGAGGAAAGAAATATAAATCTGGAGACATTTTTATTCGTGAAATGTTTGAATCAGGGAAAAAAGTTTGGTCTAATTTTAGCGGGATTTGATATAAATTAGAATGAACTGTAGGTATGCTACCATCAGTTGTGTAGTAAATTTGATTATCCTGATTTTTACAGTAAAGCGACAAATTAAAACATTTTTTGTAAATCCCACCGCTATTTGAAAAAATAACTTCATCTTCAATTTGTCCGAGTGTGTTTGATTTTCCGGGACTTGGGCTAATAAACCTGTAAAAATAAGTTCCGCCATCAGGATAAAGCCCATAGCTTTCATTTGAAGCTAATTCAATTGCATCTACTTTATGGACTAAAATCCCATTTTCACATAAGAACAGAGCTTCTCCTTCGTTTTTAACTGAAAAGTTCGTATGCAATTCCTTACCCGGAAAGCTTCTGTTTTTTCCAGAAGCGAAAATTAAAATGAATTCCTTGCTATTAATGCTAGTATCGGGGAAATGCCAGCGGGATAAATCCTTTATATCATCAGATAATGTATAATTTGACAAATTAACAGAACTATCTGAATCATTATAAATTTCAATCCAATCACTTGATGTGCCGTCTTCATCTTTAATAAAATCTTTATTCGAAGACATAATTTCATTAATAACAAGCGATTGACCAAATGATAAACTAAATATATTTATCAAAAGCAGCAATACAATTTTTAATGTTTTCATTTTTTATTTTAAAATATTTATTAGAATTTGTTGCCAATGAAATTGTTATTTTTACTTTATTTACTTTTGCAATGTGTTCTGAGTTTTGCAAAGGTTTTGTCAGATGTCCTACATCTGCAAGATGTAGGACATCTTTATATTCCAGCAATGCAAGCAACAAGTTGTTTAATCCTTTTTTACTTCTTCCCAAGTTCAACTCGGGAAGGTGTTTAAAGAGAAAATCATCCTGAAGTGTTTGCCCCGTTCATCTGTATTTAATCCATAAGTTATTGATGGTTTGTAAGTTCCTTCTGCAACCCAGATTTCATCTCCATATTTAGCTACATCAATTCCTTTTTGAAAATCAGAAAAAGCATTTTCCTAACTTAATCCACTATTTTTGTCATTCCCATCAGTCCTAAGGTAATATCAGAACTCCAGACCCCATAACGAAAATAAAGGAGATAGAAGATTTGCCTCGTAAAGAATAATTTCGCAAATTATACAGAAAAGGTGTCATTCCGAAACAAAGTGAGGAATCTAAAACTCTGTGGTATCAATGACTTGTGAGATTTCTCACTTCGTTTCGATATGACAAGCATGCGAAATATCAAACTACGAGGGGTAAGGAGTTCTGAATATACCGATGCAATTAGCTCAAAAGGAATTGTTAAAAACGTAAGCAAAATGAGAATATAAATTTTTTTCATTTTTAAAATCTTTTTAATATTTACATTTTCTATCTACTATAATAACACATAAAACGGAAAAATATCTCAAAAAAAAATCAAATTTAAAAAAAAAGTTATCCGATGACTTGAAGTAATCAGATAACTGCTCTAAAATGTATGGGACTGGCAACGCTGTGCTCTACATATTTTCCTCTTTATTCTCTTTCCCACATTGGACTTGAGAAAGAGGTTTAAGATATTAAAAAAAAAAAAAGTTTTGGTGAGTAATAGTATAACTTAAGAACTCCTGATGCCTCGTAATATGCTATTTAGCATATTTTGAAATATGAAGTTAAATTTCAACAAAAGTATTACCAATTGGTCATTCGATATTCGTCATTAGTCATTAGTAGTTAGATACTAATAACCAATGACTAATGACCAATAACTAATAAAATATTAATTGCTAAATGCGCAATTGTTTTTTACGAAGCAAATCTCCTAACTCCTTTATTTTCGTAATGGGGTCAGAAGTTTTGAACTTAATAACTCAATAACTCAATAACTCAATAACCTAATAACCCAATAACCCAATAACCCAATAACCCAATAACCCAATAACCCAATAACCTAATAACCCAATAACCTAATAACCCAATAACCTAATTATCAATTATCAATTATCAATTGTCAATTATCAATTGTCAATTATCAATTATTTAGTCCGTTTTTTCCAATAAAAGAAAATTGCAACAAATCCAAGAAGTAAAGTCAAAATATTTGCACTTAAACTTAATGTTTTTCCCAGTTCAAAATTATCTGAATGGTATTTAAACTCAACGGTGTGTTTTCCCTTAGGAACAACAACGCCGCGGAAAGCATAATTTGACTTAATTATTTCAGTTTCCTTGCCGTCAATAAATGCTTTCCAACCGGGCTTATAATAAATTTCACTAATGAATAGGAAATTATTGCCAGTTGCGTTTGCTTCCAATTTTATATATTCGTTCTTCTTTTCTAAAATATTCACAAAAGCAGCAACGCTCAAACTATCTTCAACTAGCGTATCGACAGCAACGCTTAACTGATTTTCCACATATACTTTATTTCGTGGATTGAAATTACCTTCTTTCAAATTCTCTAATATTTTAATTGGTTCGGCAACTTCAACAGAATCGACGAAAAATGCGCGTGGCAATGCTTCCGGATTTGGAAATACCTGAGAGCTCTGCTGTCCGCTTTGTTCATCTTTTTGTGGTGCTACTATATATTTGACGTTCATCAAATTCCAAAGGAATGGATTGTATAGTATTGAAGTAGAACCTTCGTAGCCCTGTTGGTTTGCTAAATCCATTAAATCCTGATACACGCGTAGTTTTGCAGAATGGTAGCCGTTAATATTTTCAAGTTCGTAATAAGAAGCAATGTTTGAATGTTCAGAAGCAAAATCTGCTATTCTGAAAATGCTTGTGTCTTTCTGCATTGGAGCAAAAACCTGCTCATATTTCCTAAACACCTCGTCATTGATATTTTCTTTGGAAACTTCCATTCTGTTGAAATCAACACGCCATAAATCAAATACCAAAATCACAAACAATGCAATAAAGAAGTAATTGCTATTCATTTTCCTTTGGACGTAAGCCCACATCAAAGCAGAAAAAGCAATTAAAATAAAAGCACCAATAAACCAGTCGCCAATCATATTTGAATAAACAAAGTCCGGCAAATTTTGGAAATATTGAAGATAGCGTGAAATAGTATCGCTCGAAGTAACTGCCTGAATATAAGAATCTTTGAAAATCAGAGCAAAAACAATTGCTAAAAAGAGAAAAGCACCGGAGGCAATAAAGCTGCCCCAAACGTATTTCTTGGAAAAATCGAATACTTCTTTTCTAAATTTAATAATTGCAGAAATTCCATAGCCGGCAAGAATTGGAACAGAAAAGTGCATTAAAGCAAGCGACATACTCGGAGCGCGGAATTTATTAAAACTCGGTATGTTGTAATAAAAGAAATCATATAGCAGCGACATATTTTTACCAAACGATAAAAATACTGAGAAAATAATTACAACAAACAGGCATTGAACAAAAATGTCTTTTCTGTAAAAAATAAGTCCGATTACAGCAAGAGCTAAAACCATTATACCCATATAAGGAGGTGAATCTTCAGATTCCTTTTGTCCCCAGTAAGTTGGGAAAAGCATTTCCTGTCCGCTCGGGGCGCCTTCTGGTTTATAATGACGCGAGCCATAACCGAAATAACTTGGAATTAAAAACGTTATTGTTTCTTCCGGGCTGTAAGACCACATAGTAGCATACTCGTAGCTATTGCCGCCACTTTTATCCTGAGCAACTTTTTCATTAACGTTCTTAAGGGGTGCGGTGCCGCGTGTGGAGTAGGGAGTATATTCCATTGTGCTTAAATACCTGTCCGCCGACATTGAAAAAGCTAATCCAAAGCAAAGCGCAAGAAGCAATCCAGACCAAATAACGTTAATTGGCTGCTCTTTTTTTATTAATCTGCTAACAAATTCAAATACATAGTAAATCCCAATCGCACAGGCGGAATAGAAAATCATCTGCAAATGCCCACCTTCAATAAAAACGTGCAATATTAAAACTAAGAGAACTACTATATAAATTGAAATCTTCTCCCTTAATTTTTCTATACTTAAGAAAATGAAAGGAAGCATAGCGAGAACAATCGGTTTGGTATTATGCCCAATCATAGCCCAGGTAATCACCCAGGTAGAAAATATTGCAGCCACAGCAACGAAGAAAGCAATGAATTTGGTTTGCTTTTTAGTTAGCATAAGCAAATACATACCAACGCCATAAATTGCATAATAAGTAACAACACGTGCAACATCGCTATTAAAGATTTTTCCAAAAATCCCAATAGCACCAAAAATGATTGTAAAAAAGAAATCCCAAACTCTGTCTCCTGTTAAAAGCAGAGAGGCATAGCCCGGCATTCCTCCAAAAACGTAAGGAATCCAGTGGGCGAAATTGCCGTCTTTTTTACAGGTTTCCAAATATGTTTTAAAACTCTCAGAGGCAATATTATCGCTTGAATTAAAACCGCCACCGAAAATAGCGGAACCGAAGAAGATAAATACTAAAGCAAATATCGTTATGATAAAAAACAAATTATGATATTTTTCCGGAATGAATGGAGCAGAATCAGAGGCGTCCTTTGATTTGCCGAGCGGTTTTTTGGGAATAGGTTTTGCCATAATTTTTCCTTTAAATTATGAATTCATTGACATTAGAAAATCTCTATTAGTTTTTGTTCCTTTTAATCTGCTGACAAGGAATTCCATAGCTTCAACTGGCTGGAATTCATTTAAAACTTTACGAAGAATCCAAATACGATTGAGTTCGTCAGAAGGAATAAGCAATTCTTCTCTACGGGTTCCGGAGCGGTTAACATCAATGGCAGGGAATACTCTTCTATCGGCAATTCTGCGGTCAAGAACGAGTTCCATATTACCAGTTCCTTTGAATTCTTCAAAAATAACTTCATCCATTCTGCTGCCAGTTTCAACAAGCGCTGTAGCAATAATTGTAAGCGAACCACCTTCTTCAACGTTACGGGCAGCACCAAAGAAGCGTTTTGGTTTATGGAGAGCATTTGCATCAACACCACCGGAAAGGATTTTACCAGAGTGGGGAACAACTGTGTTGTGAGCTCTTGCCAAACGTGTAATTGAGTCAAGAAGAATAATCACATCTTTTTTTGCTTCAACCAAGCGTTTGGATTTTTCAAGCACCATATCTGCAACCTGAACGTGTCTTTCCTGCGGCTCGTCGAAAGTAGAAGCAACTACTTCTGCTTTTACGTTGCGTTCCATATCTGTAACCTCTTCGGGACGTTCATCAATAAGTAATACAATTAAAATAATTTCAGGGTGATTTCTCGAAATGCTATTTGCAACCTGTTGGAGTAGAATTGTTTTACCAGCTTTAGGGGGAGAAACGATTAACCCACGCTGTCCTTTTCCAATTGGACAAAGCAAATTTAAAACTCGCATTGAATATTCGCTTGGACTTACTTCGAGGTTTAATCTTTCGTCCGGATAAAGCGGAGTTAGGTTATCGAAAAGTGTTCTATCGCGAATTGTATCCGGATGTTGATAATTGATGTGTTCTACTTTCAAGAGTGCATAAAAACGTTCAGCATCTTTTGGAGGACGCACCTGCCCTTTTACTAAATCGCCGGTTCGCATTCCAAACTTTTTGATTTGAGAAGGTGAAACGTAAATATCATCAGGGGAGGGTAGGTAGTTATAATCGCTGGAACGAAGGAAGCCGTAACCATCAGGCAAGACTTCAAGAACTCCTTCTCCGGCAATTAAACCTTCGATTTGCATATCTGCAGTAATACCGGTAGTTTGAACTTCAATAATCTTCATAATAAGCTCTTGCTTACGAAGTTCATTCAGGTTCATAATACCCATACTTTTTGCTAATGTTGTCAAATCAGCAATACGCTTTTTCTTTAAATCAGCAATATCAATAATTGGTGATTCAAAGTTATTATTATTAGTGTTGTTATTGCTAACTTCTTTTTTTTCATAATATGCCATTTTACTTCTTTCTATATATTATTTATATTTTTTTCTATTTTTTGATTGAAATTATGAAGAATTTCACACAGAAGAGCTATCAGCAATTTTTTTGCAAAATACTATTTTATTTTAAAAAAAACAATTAAATTTTGTTATTTCTCATTACAATACTTTTACGTCTCTGTCATACTATCAACAAGTTGATAGCATGACTTGTTTTCTTTAACTTTCGTAAAGTTTAGAACTCCAGTGTAATAGTTCGTTAAAAGTATTATTATCTTTTGTCATTTCGAAACGAAGTGAGAAATCTCACTAGTCATTGCTACCACAGAATTTGAGATTCCTCACTTCGTTTCGGAATGACAAGAAATTATAGTCTGGTTTTCAAAAGGATATTACACTAGGGGATATACACAGACAAGGAAAATTCTTGTTACAAATATATAATTCCTACGGAATAAATTTTAAAGAAAATCAAATTATTTCTATATTTTATCTTAAGAACCATACTTTTGGGTAATAAATACGCCCCTATCAAGAGGGATATACCTAAGGTAAGTTATTCTAAAAACAAAGACATACTGCTAACCATAATAGGTTCTATTGCTAAAAATGGTTCTGCATATCTAACGCCAACTAAAGTGCCGTAATGAATAGCACGAGCTTCAAGTTCTTCAATAAATTCCGGGCGGGAAAGTCTTGTAGTTGGTTCAGAAGTATCTGATATTCCCGGAACGTAAACCTGAGAACTGTAAGCTTTTATTGCATTCATTTTTGTTGAAAAAGTATCAGTTATATCAACACAAAAGTCTGGTCTTTTTTCAAAATGATAAGATTGCATAAAAGAATACATTTTTCGCGTTCTGTATGGTGTTTGCTCTTCACCTTGATAAAAAGTTTTTACTTTTACCAAACCACTTTTAAATATTGAATTTCTTACAAGATTATGGGCGTTTTGATGGTCTGGGTGTCGTTCAAAAGCCGGATTCATCACAATAATTTTTGGTCGAAAATAACGAATAACCTGTATTGTTTTTATTATGTTTTCTTCATTTATTTCAATATTTCCATCTGTTATCTCTAAGTTTTTCCTGTCTATTATATTTAATATTTGAGCTGCCTCTAATGCTTCTTTCATCCTAATTTCGGCAGTTCCACGTGTTCCAAGCTCACCTTTTGTTATATCAACAATTGCCACACTTCTACCTTCTTTTGTTAGTTTAGCAATTGTTCCTCCACAGCTTAACTCAGCGTCATCTGGATGGGCTACTATTACTAATACGTCTATGTCTTTCATTTTTTTTTTGGTCTATAGTTTATGGTTTATGGTCTATAGTTTATAGTTTATGGTTTATGGTCTATAGTTTATAGTTTATGGTTTATGGTTTATGGTCTATAGTTTATGGTTATTAGTCGTTAGTCATTAGTCATTAGTTATTTGTATTTTTCCTTTACGAATAAGAATAACTAATGACGAATGACTTAATAACTCAATTACCAATGACGAATTACTAATGACTTATAAGTAATGACTTAATTCCCTTAAACCATAAACGATAAACAATAAACCACAAACCATAAACCATAAACCATAAACAATTGTCAATTATCAATTATCAATTAATCTACATTCCTGTTAAATTATGAATTTTCTCTATTCTAATCATATGTCTTCCGCCTTGGAATTCACCCTCTATAAACGCAGTAACAATTTGTTTTGCAAGTTCAATATCAATAAATCTTGCACCGAGTGCAAGTATATTTGCATTATTATGTTCACGGGAAAGCTGGGCAACCTCTGGACTATAACAAACAGCTGCACGAATAGAAGCAACTTTGTTGGCTGTAATACTTACTCCTATTCCAGTTCCACAAATAACAACCCCATAATCAGCAATACCAGCAGCAACTGCTTCTGCAGCAGGATATGCATAATCCGGATAATCTACAGAATCAGTTGAAAAGGCACCGAAATCTAAAATTTGATAATCCTGCGATTTCAGCCATTCTATTAATTTTTGTTTATATTCAAAGCCAGCATGGTCTGAGCCAAATGATATTTTCATATTAGTTATTCACAATGTTGAATAAATTATTAACACATAAGTGTAAAATTAATTTTAATGTTAATAAGATGTATATAATTTATCGAAAATAATTCTTAAATTTAATTTTCAACACTCTTTTTTTTAATTCAGATGTTATTAGCTTTTTATTAACATCTGTTTTATAATTGTATTATTTTTCTAATTTCTTAATTTATTTTTACTTAAAGTAACACTCACAAAAGTTATCCACAAATTAACATTAATAATAAATAAAAGAATAAATAAATTACTTTTTCTTTTTTCTTTTTATTAATTGTCTATCTTTTCTTTTGAAGTATTTTGCTTTATCAAAATCTTTCTTATCGTCTCTATTGAACTCTCTTTTATCATCTCTTCTAAAAGCAGGTTTATCGTCTCTATTGAACTCTCTTTTATCATCTCTTCTAAAAGCAGGTTTA
>CAZCLJ010000024.1:0-18363 GCA_964499465.1 uncultured Hyphomicrobiales bacterium | reverse complement strand
ACTCTCTTTTATCATCTCTTCTAAAAGCAGGTTTACCGTCTCTATTGAACTCTCTCTTATCATTTCTCTTAAAACCTTTTTTATCATCTCTTCTAAAAGCAGGTTTATCATCTCTATTGAACTCTCTCTTATCATCTCTTCTAAAAGCAGGTTTACCGTCTCTATTGAACTCTCTTTTATCATCTCTTCTAAAAGCAGGTTTACCGTCTCTATTGAACTCTCTCTTATCATTTCTCTTAAAACCTTTTTTATCATCTCTTCTAAAAGCAGGTTTATCATCTCTATTGAACTCTCTCTTATCATCTCTTGTAAATTCTCGTTTGTCATCACTACTGAATTCACTATTTTCTTCTTTATATGAATTTTCCTCATTATAATTCTCTGATTTATCTTTAGAAATTTTTCTAAGAACTTTTTCAAAGATGATAATAAATTCACCTTTGAATTTTAAATCTCGGAACTTTTCGTATAAATCTTTAAAGTTACCATAATGATTTGTTTCAAAAGGGAGAGTTAGATTGCAGCCGATATATGCTTTACGGTAAGGTATAATATCTGCAAATGCCTGAAGAACTGGCATTATTCTGTAAGGAGTTTCGAGAATAACAACAGTTTTTGTCTCTTTAGAAAGAGATTTAATTTGATTAATACGTGAATCATTATCCCTGCTTAAAAAGCCGGCGAATAAGAATCTATCAACAGTGAAACCGCTTACAACAAGTCCGGCCATAATGCTAGATGCACCGGGAACTGAATAAATTTCAATATTATTTTGAATTGCCTGATTAACAAGTAACAGACCGGGGTCAGCAAAGAGAGGAGTACCACAATCAGAAGTAAGTGCAAGATGTTTTCCTTCACTGAGTAATTTGATTAATTCAAAGGATTTTTCTTGTTCATTGTGTTCGTTTAAGATTTCAAGTGGTTTATTTATATTATAGTTATGTAAAAGACGTGCTCCAATTTTTCCTTCTTCACAAACAACAATATCACAGTTTTGTAATACTTTTATTGCGCGTAGAGAAATATCATCTTTATTTCCAATCGGGGTAGAAACTATATATAGTTTTCCAAATTTTTTTGTTATATTGTTATTTTCCATTGTGTTATTTGAGAAAAAAAGAAAATGAAAAGTGAATTGTTTAAAAGAGTTGTATTTGCAATAATTGGAATTCCAATTGCTTTATTCTTAATTATTTACGGCGAACTCCCTTTTTTATTTGCTATAATAATTATTACCTCTGTTGCTCTATCTGAATTTCATTCATTAGCTAAATTAAAAAATGTAAATTCAAATATTGCGTTAGGACTTTTATTTAATTTAATTTTTATTTTATTTATTTATTTTTCTTTGAGTAATGCTAAAATTCTAATAAATTCCGGATTTATTATATTAGCATTGATTCTTATTCTTGTTTTATCCACTTTTACTTTAGAAATGTGGCGTAGAAAAGAAAATCGTTTATTAAATATTTCTACGACTTTAAGTGGTATTCTTTATGTCTGCTTTTCGTTTTATTCTCTTATACTTATAAGAGAATTTTACAAAATTACAGAATTTTTTATTAATAATAATATAAATTTACCATTATTTTTTAAAAATCAACAAAATATAGAAGAATTTTCCATTTTTTCTGTAATTATAGTATTAATAACAATTTGGATTTGTGATAGTGCTGCCTTTTTTATAGGGAAAAATTTTGGAAAACACAAGTTGTTTGAAAGAGTTAGCCCGAAGAAAACCTGGGAAGGAGCAGTTGCCGGTTTTATAGCGTCTATTTTATCATCATTTTTACTGTTTTACTTTTTTGTTCCATATTTTCCTTACATACATTCAATAATGCTCGGAGTTATCATTGGAATATTTGGGCAGATTGGAGATTTGGCAGAATCACTTATAAAAAGAGACGTTGGAGTAAAAGACAGTTCTAATTTAATTCCCGGACACGGAGGAGCACTTGACAGATTTGACAGTATATTATTTGTATTTCCGTTGGTGTTTTTGTATTTTCTTTTGTTGTTGATTTGTTGCTGTTGATTTGTTTATTTGTTGATATGTTTATTTGATAATGTACCATCAGAACTCCAGACCCCATAACGAAAATAAAGGAGTTAGGAGAATTGCATCGTAAATAATAATTGCGCAAATTACCCGGAAAAGGTGTCATTTCGAAACGAAGTGAGAAATCTCAAAGTCTGTGGTAGCAAGGAGTTGTGAGCTTTCTCACTAAGTTGCCAATGACATCTTTACTTTTATCTTTCAAAACTTTACGAAAGTTAAGAAACTTTCGCAAAGTAAAAAGTGTTAAATACTTTTGTAAAGTTTCCCAACTTTGCAAAAGTTTATACTTATGTCATATTTATTAAAATTAAACATTTGATTTATCTGGCGTTTACCAATGACATCACTACTTTTACTCTGCAAAACTTCTTGAACCAGATGTCCTACATCTTGCAGATGTAGGACATCTTTATCTTATGTCATCTCCATTTCAATAAAGCACTTACTTTATTTTGGGGTTCGAAATAACAAGACTGCGAAATATCAAACTACGAGGCGTCAGGAGTTCTGACAATTGTTCTTTTCGACACTAATCCACCTTAACACCTTTATTATCGTATATCATTTTACTTTTACAAATTTACTGTAAAAAGTATGATTTTTATTTTGCACCCTTATAAAATAAATTCCAATATCTAATTTTGAAACATCAATTCTTTGTTTGGTATTTTCTATTTCTGTATCTAATAATATTTTTCCGTTTATATCAGTAATAATGATGGAAGAATTATCAAATATTTCATTAATTTTGATAAAATCGTTTGCAGGGTTTGGAATAATATTTATTTGTTTTTTGTGGCTTTCGTTTATAGAGCTTTCGCTTTTAGCTTTGAAAATATAATGCGAAACAGAAAGCGGAGGTAAAAGCAAATCTAACTTATTTTCTGAAAATAAATCTGATACATTTACTTGATAGATTAAGCTATCGCTGCTTTCAACTCTGTAAAGTAAAATTTGCTCATAGCTTTTTTCAGAATTTATATATAAATTGATATTCTTTTCAGAATCGTAATTCTTATTAATAGCAATGAGGTGAATAGTTGAAGTATCTTTGCTATCTAAAGAAGTATAAAAAGAAAAATCTTCATTATTGCTGTTATTTGAATTAATATATAAATCGCCAAATGCACTAAAATCATTATCGTAATTTCTAAAAATCTCGAAAGCACTTTTTATAAATCCGCTAATACTGCCCCATTTAGTAGATAGAAAAATATTTTCCCTGCAAAAAATACCGAGTACGTCTGCTTGAGCAATTGCACCGGAAATGTGATTAGGTGCAGAATAATCATATTCAGTAATCGATAATTTTGTATCCGGTGAAAACCTTTCTATGCTACTTTGAAGTTTCTTCAAAATAGCAACTGGAGCAAACCACTTACCAATCCAGCTGTCTTCCACATAAGTAGAATCCCATAAACTTCTTGGTGCCTGCATTCTGCGTATTGAAGCTTCGCGGCTTGTATCACCTGAATAAACACCTTCTGGTTCCGGATACCAATGCACATCAAGCACATCAACAAGATTTTTATTTAATACATTAGATTCTTTTTTGATTTCAGAAAGATAAGCGTCAAGAAAATTATCATATTCACTGTATAAATCCCAATCAGGAGCATCCTGAAGATTTAAATAAGCATTAAATCCATAAAGAACTGGTCCGAAAACAAGTGCTTTTTCGTCCATATCTTTTATTGTTTTTGCTAAATCAAGAGTTCTTTGAATTAATTCAGAAACAAGTACTTTTTCTTTATGAATTCGTGGGTGAGTGGAAACCCAAAGCGAAGGTTCGTTATCAAGTGCATAAGCTTTAATGCCATTTGGTGATTGGGAATTACCAAAATTAAGGATTAAAAAATTTAGACATTCGTCAACAAAAATAGTATCACTATTTATATCTGGAACGAGTAAAAAATCTGAATTCTTCCTGTTTTTAACTACTGCCCACCTTGAAGAAGGAGCAGTTTCATTTTCTTCAACAGTTCCATTCTTATCTTTTGCAACATAGCCAGCCATTGGCAGTGTTATTAGTGAAATGCAGTTGCTTTCAATAGATTGCTGGTGAAACGATTTTAATACAATACCTGTTTCATTTGCCTGTTCTTCTGGAATACCCATTATCCATGACAAATAATCATCATTATTATTATACCAATCTTCACCTGCACTTGAGGCATTGTTTACCCAGTTATAACCTGTGGTTCGATTTCCACCGAAACGTCTTGCTGTTATTACATTGGTAATTATATCCCCATTGCTTCCAAAGATATATGGGCTTATTGTATGCTGGATTTTATCCGGAAATATTACTAATGTATCTTGAAGTTGTGCTGATAATTCCTGAATAAATATAAGAAAAAAGATTATTAGAGTTAATTTTTTCATATTAGTGCTTCTCCACATAAATTAAATAAAATAATCTTGTCATTCTACACCACCTTATAAAGGAAGACCTTTATTTAAATAGAGATGACATCACTTAAAGTGTCATTCTGAAGCGCAGCGAAGAATCTCAATTCAGTGATAAAAAGAATTTGTGAGATTCCTCACTTCGTTGCCAATGACATCTTTTCTCAGTCATGCTATCAGCTTGCTGATAGCATGACTGAGAAAAGATGTCATTGGCAACGAAGTGAGAAATCTCACAAGTCATTGCTAAAACTAAGATTAAGATGTCCTACATCTCGAAGATGTAGGACATCTTCTTATTTCAAATTGTCAGTTGACCGTCCTCAGCTTTTTTATAATTATCAAGCTATTTCTTTATTTTCAATAAATTTTCCATCGCATTCGGCACATGGTTTAATTCCTGCTGAACATCAGTGCAGGGGAAATCCGAGCAATCTATGCAAGAATAAATTTCTTTTTCGTTGCAGCATTTACGCATTTTGCATAAATTCGAGCAGAAGAATGAATGACGGGCATCTTCTCGGCAGCCATCGCAAATTATATACTCTGGCTTTACTTCTGTTCGATAAAGTTCAGTTAATTTCTTTGCAACTCGTTCCAATTCCTCAAATTTACCTGATTGAGTTGCAAGGTAGCTTTCGCATTCTAAACATTCTATACCACAATATGAAATCATTATTTTTCCTTATTTTTTGTTATACATAATTGATTTTTAAAACAGAATTGCAACCCGATTTAAACCTGACTGCAAAATAAATTCAAAACTCCAGTTCCCTCGTAGTTATCTATTTCGCTTGCTTTTCATTATGAAGTGCAGCGAATAATCTCATTATTAAACTTTCGCAAAGCTAAGAAACTCGTGCGAAAGTAAAAAGAGAAAGTCATACTATCAGCAAGCTGATAGTATGACAAGATAAATTATGTCATGCTATCAACTTGTTGATAGTATGACTTGAAAAAGTTGTCATTGATAAACGTAGTGAAGAATGACAACTTTTTTTGCTTGTTTTTGATTTATTATGCGTTCATTACAAATTTGAGTACTTTTCTCATTATCGTTATATATTTAAACTTTTTTTAATATACTTTAGTTTTACAAAATTAAGAATATTATTTCTTTATTTCATTTACTTTTCTTTTTAGGTCTTCATTTAATTTAGAATATGTATAATCATAAGCATTCATAATATAAATATTAAAGTAATTTCCTATTGGTGTATTCCAATAATTTATATATTCATTTAATTTATCGTCACTAACATCTTTATAAATAAGTAAGTAATATTTCATATTATCATATTTTTTTATTTCTTTGTATTCTTCAGTAATATCCGATTCAATTTTTTTGATTATTTCATCAATTGTTATTTGTCTATCTTTTGGCTTTAATAAATTTATTCCATATTCAATTGAAATATCATTATTTTTATCCATTCTAATAGTAAAATCTGATATTCCTAATACTTTATCTAAATTTATAATTTTATTTTTTCTATCTTCTGGTGGTGGATATTTATCATAATTTTGAAAATAATCAATTATTTCTTGTTTCCTTGTTGAATCTAAAATTCTTAATTCAATATTTCTCATTTCTTTAAATATTGGATTGTTATGTGCCTTTATCAGTTCGTTAAGTGTATCTTCATTTGTATTATTCTTAAAATATTCAATTAAATACTTTTTAGCATTTTGAGAATTATAAATTTCTTTCATTAATAAAACAAATTCTTGATAATCTTCTTTATTTTCGAATAATGACTTTTTATTTATAATATGAAAATCTAACATTTGTTCAATTTGTATTATTGCATCTAAACAACCTGATACATTCAATAATTCTACTACTGTTTCTCTTGAACTTTGAGCAAACGCATTAATGCTTATTAAAGCAAAAATTAATAAAGCTGTAAATAGTTTTGTTTTCATAATGTTAATTTTTTATAATTAATCTTCAATTCTTCAATTTTATTTCTACTAATTTCTTTATATCTGAAATGACTGATTCATTTTTCACATCAATGCGGATTCCTCTGCCTTCTGCATATTTTCTTGCAGATTGGAGTTCGCTTTTTATTAGTTCAGAAATATCGCTTTCCATTATTTCATTCGTTGCCTTATCTCCAAAAACAAAGGCAGCTTTGAAATAGCTTTCTCTTGGTAAAAAATAAATTATAGCCCGTTTTTTGTCTTTTATACGACAACTCCAACCATACTTTTTCCCGGGGAAATTCCAATCAGGTACTCCGTTTGGATATTTATCCAATACAAAATCATAAATATCCAGCCATAATTTATAGGCAGAACCAAGCTTTTCTGCTAATTCAACTTCGCTTGGAATAACTTCCTTTTCTAAAAAAATGCTTATATCTTCCATATTTCTTTATCCTTTTTTTAACATAGAAAGTAGCAAACAGGGAATTACAAAAATAGTAAAAAATGTTGAAATGAAAAGACCTGAAAGAACCACACTACCCAGCCCACGATAAAGTTCCGAGCCGGCTCCGGGAGCAATTACAAGCGGCAGCATTCCAAATACTGTTGTTAAAACGCTCATATAAATTGGTCTTATTCTGGAAATTGTTGCATCAAGAACTGCTTCTTTCCGCTCCATATTATAATCTTTAATGTTTATAATTGACTGATGTATAATCAGAATTGGATTGTTTACCACCATTCCAATAAGCATTATGAAACCGAGCATCGTTAGAATATCAAAAGGAGTATTTGCAATAAACATATTAACAAGTTTCAAGCCAATGAAACCGCCGCCAAGAGCAAATGGAATAGTTATCATAACAACAAGCGGATAAAGGAAATTTTTGAATATAATTGCCATAATGAAATATAGAATCAAAATAGCAATAATGAAATTCCACTTTAATGCTTCCTGCGTTTCTGAAAACTTGCTTGCGTTTCCACTTAAAGCAATTTCCACTCCTTTTAGCTGTCTTTCCGAGCGCAGCTTTGGTATAATTTCTTCGTCAACGATTTGCATTGCTTGCTGAAGCGGCAAATCCATAGGTGGTGTGATTTCAAGTGTTACTGTTCTACGGGTGTCAAGATGTCGGATTTGAGCAGGTCCAAAACTCCTTTGTATATCGACTAATTCAGAAAGTATTGTAGAATTTCCGTTTGGCAGTGGAATTGCGGAATAATAAATGTCTTCCGGAGTGAGCATATCTGCTTTTGGTGCTTTCACGACCAAATCAATTTTCCTTCTGCCGTCTTGCTTGTAATCTCCAATTTTCCTGCCGTCCAGCATTACATCTATTGTTCTTCCAATGTCATCAGATGTAAAGTTTACAGCATTTAATCTTTCTCTTCGGGGAATAAAACGAACTTCAGGATAAGAAATATCCAAAGAAGGAACAGCACGGATTTGAGAATTATTTATTGATTTTGGAATCTCCTGATTCATCAAAATATTTGCTACCCGCAGAATATCTTCCTGATTAGCTCCGCTAATATCAATAGAAACAGTTCTTGCACGTCCAAGCCGATTTTGAAAAATACCTGTTTGCATACTCAAGCCAAATACTCCGGGATAAGAATTTACTACGTTTGAAAAAAGAGGAACAAGCTCGCCGCATTTTTCTTCATCAGTTGCCTGGGCGCCGCAGAAAATCAAATCCTCAACTCCTACGAAAAAGACATATTCTACCGAAGGAATGCCGTCTTTTACTATTCCGAAATGACTGTCAATACCATTGAAAAAGTGATTTGCAATTTCCTCACGTTCCTCGTAAGATGAGCCGGCAGGTGGAATCAACACATTTATTAAAAAGTTCATATTACCCTGCGGAAGATATTCCATTTTCGGAATGAACAAAACCACACCAAGAATAGAAAAGAGAAACATTCCAGCTATTGTAATAAAGCGTGTTTTCCAGTTTCTGACTGATAAATACAGAAGTTTTTCAAAAAGTGCAATGATAAAAACGCCGATTGAATCTACTGCTTTATTGAATTTGTTTTGCCTTTTTTCCAGCGTTTTTTCATTAATAAAAAAGGAATCCAACTTCTTTACAAATCTATTTTGGTGGAATATTTTGATTAGCATTGGGACAATTAAAACAGAAGCAATTAAACTTAAAAAAATCGCTGTAGTAATTGCGATTGAAATATCTTTGAAAAGTTGTCCTGCTTCCTGTTTGATGAATACTACTGGCAGAAAAACCGCAACAGTCGTTAGAGTAGAAGCAAGCACTGCAGCCCATACTTCTGAAGAGCCATTATATGCCGCTACTTCAATTGGCTGTCCCTGCTGCCTCTTGCTGTCTATGTTTTCCAACACGACAATAGCGTTATCCACCAGCATTCCAACAGAAAACGATATTCCAGCCAAGCTAATCACATTTATCGACAGCCCCATTTCATACATTACAGGAAAAATTGAAACAGCTGTTACCGGAATTACAAACGAAACAATCATCGTTGATGAAACATTTCGGAGAAATAGAAATAGAACAATGATTGCAAGCAAACAGCCGGAAATTAAATTGTCCTTAACTACAGAAAGAGCAGCAAGAGGATAAGAGCGTTCGTCATACACAATTTCAAGGAACAAGCCGTTTTCATTCAAGATTCCTTCGTTCATACCCTGAACCTGTTCTTCAAGAAAATCAGTAAGCTCAATTATATTTGCAGTTGGCTCTGCCTTAACACCAATATCCAAACCGCTTACCTGCTTATGCCACCTTGTCTTTTCATCATTGACCTTTACTTTAGAGTATCTCGGACTTGTTTCTGCAAAAATCGAATCTTCACTCTTTAAATCCTTCATTCTGTCAAACCGGAAATATGTCTGCAAGCGTGCAATACCTTCTTTCACAAAAGCAATATCGGAAAGACGGACTACGCGGCTGCTGTCTGCTTTAATCACAACTTGTTCAATATCTTCAATGGAATTGTATTGAGCAACAGTGCGAACTCTGTAATCCTTTGCTCCAACCGGCTGAATCCCAGCTGAAATATTTGAATTTTCTTTTTGAAGTGCAGTAATTATTTCCGGAACTGTAATTTTAAAAGCACTTATTTTATTGAAATCCAAAACTACTTCCATTTGCGATTTGGCGCCGCCGAATATTACTATGTCAGCAACTCCTTTAACGCGTAGAAAATAAGGAACAAGTTCGTCTTCAAGGAAAGTTCTGTATTCGTTAATTGATTTTGTGTTATCATCTAAAGTGCTAAGCACCATCCATATTTTAGGGGATTGGGCTTCGCCTGAACGCTTTACAATCGGCTTTTCCACGTTTTCGGGATAAGATTTAACTTCATTAAGTTTGTTGGAAACGCGGTTCATAGCCATATCAATATCGGTTCCAATAGCAAAAGTGAGCATAACCTCACCGGAGCCGTTATTGGCAGTGCTTTCAATTTCCTGTAGTCCAGGAATGCCCATTAGCACTTTTTCCTGTTCTTCAATTATTTCGCGTTCAACTTCGTAAGTCGTTGCCCCGAGCCATTCTGTATAAACTGAAACCATCGGCTCGTCCACTGATGGACTTAACTGATAAGGCATTTTTACAAAGCTTAAAATTCCGAACAGGAAAATAAAAATAATTCCAACGAACACTGGAATTGGATTTCTAATAGTTGACTGAATGAGTTTCATCTTACTTCACCACCTCTATTGCCTGCCCGTTTGATAAATATTGGTTGCCCCGCACAACTACTTTCATATTTTCTTTGAGCAAAGTCGATTCTACTTCAGCGTTAAGCCCTTGATAAGCTCGAATATCTACTTCGATTTCTTTTGCTTTTCCATTTTCTGTAGCGTAAACATAATATTTGTCATTTCTGGTTACAATTGCATCACGGGAAACAAGGAATGAATTACGCTGTTTGCCTGCCTGAATACTTACTTTCACCTCCATTCCGTTCATTAAATTATGCTCGTTATTCATACGAATCCTGATTGGAAATGTCCTTGTGTTTATATTGCCATTTGGTATGACAGAAAAAACCTTTGCTTTAATCTTATTCTTTTTGTAAAAAATATCAACTTCATCACCTTTGGAAACAGTAGAAATCAAATCCTGTGGGACGTTACAAAGAACATCTACTTTTGAATCAGAGGCGAGAATAGCAACGCTTTCTCCTGCTTCAATCCAATTCCCTTTATTTGTAAGTTTTTTCAAAATCACACCAGTGAAAGGAGCAAGGATAGATTTTTTATTTAAAAGCTGTTGTAAACGTTCCAATTCGGCTTTTGCTTTCTCCGAATTATACTGGCTTTTTAAATAAGCTGCCTGCTTTTCGCGTTGGCTTTTAAGTGGAATGTCGCCCGCTTGGTAAAGAGTATCGTAACGCTCGTAATCCCATTTCTGCATTTGATACTCTTCAAAAGCGGAATTAAAGTTTGCAACGGCTGCAGCAATTTCTTTTAAAAGAACATCGCAATTTAGGAGAACTAAAGTATCTCCACGCCGAACTTTTTCACCTTCTTCAAAATATACTTTTTCTACGATGCCAGCTATTTCTGTTGCAACCGAAGATATTTCCGGATATTCAACAGTTCCGCTAAGGTCAATATTTTGTGAAACATTTTTCTTTTGAACATCGGCAAGTTGCACTTTTACAGCATTCTGTGAAAATGCAATGCTTGAATGGAAAAGTAATAGAAAAGCAAATAAAATAAGGTATATTTTTTTCATCATTTTTAATTTTTTATTAAAAAATCAAATTTAATAAAAATTCAAATAAATTGTGAAAAAATATACTATTTTAGAAGAATTTTAAAAAAATAATAAAGAACGACAGTCGTTTTTAATAATTTAAGAACTTCTGACCGAAAGTAGTTTGTTATTTAGCAATTAATATAGTTCTGCTGCAAATAAAAGTATAGCGATAAATAAATAACTCGCAAATAAATTTGGGAGTTATTCTAATAATTAGAGTAACTCCATAATTTATATTGAGAATAAATGCGAGATTATTCTTAATGAAGCAAATCTTCTAACTCCTTTATTTTCGTTATGAGGTCAGGAGTTCAGACATTTATAAACATTTAATAATAATAAAATGGAAATAAAATCATTAAAAGAGATTAGATTTGAAATAATTTATAATGCTTTCAGTCAAGCATTTGAAGATTATGAAATTAAATTGAATCAGGAACAATTACAGAAAATGCTTAAAAGAAGAGGATTTTCACCTGAATTATCTTTCGCATTATTTGAAGATGGTGAAATTGCATCTTTCACTTTAAATGGAATTGGGTATTTCAATGGAATTAAAACCGCTTATGATACTGGCACTGGAACAATCAAAGAATTTAGAGGGAAAAAGTTAGTTAATGAAATATTTAATTATTCTATTCCTTTTTTAAAAAAGAATGATATAAGCCAATATTTATTAGAAGTTCTTCAACATAACAGTAAAGCTATTTCGGTATATGAAAAACTTGGTTTTCAAATATCAAGAGAATTTAATTATTTTGTAAAGAAAATTGATGAAATAAATACTGAATCAACAATTAAAGTAAATAATTGTAATATAAAACAAATTGAATTTCATAATATTACATCAGTTGAAGAATTTTGGGAATTTTATCCTTCTTGGCAAAACAGCATTGATGCTATTAACAGAGAATTAAGTGACTTTAATATATTTGGTGCTTTTTCTAATGAAAATATTATTGGTTATTGCATTACAGAACCTATTTCTGGAGATATTACTCAATTAGCGGTAAAGAAAGAAAATAGACGAAAGGGTGTTGCTTCTTTATTGTTGCAAAAAGCAATTAATGCAAGTATAAATGATACAATTAAAATTATTAATACTGATATAAATTGTTGTTCTATTAATGAATTTTTAAAAGCAAAGAATATTGAAATCGCTGGAAAACAATACGAAATGATTAAAGATTTGTAATATTATGAATAACAAAATTTCTTGTAAGGAAATAATAATAAGTGTAAGTAATGCTATTATTGATTGGGGTGATATTACTTATGGCGACCCAGCAACTGATTTAGCTTCTATGCTAATGATTACAAATAATTATGATACTTTAAAAAATGCAATGGAAATATAAGAACTCCTGACTCCAAATGGAAAATAAAGGAGTTAGGAGAGTTATCTCGTAAAGAACAAATTAGCAGTTAGCAATTAATATTTTATTAGTTATTAGTCATTAGTTTGTAAATACTAATGACGAATAACGAATAACTAATGACTTAATGATAAAACTCTTTAAAAAATAACTACTTATCATAAAATATGCGAAATAATAAACTACGAGGCAACGGGAGTTCTGAATATATGATGCAAATGAAAGTATGATTAGAAGAACAATTAAATGGGCAATATTTTTTAGAATCACTTTTTATTTGGTATGGAATTAATGGTGATAATAAATATAATGAAATTGGAAAAAATATTATAAAAAATCTTTTAAAAATTTTTAAATAAAAGTAATTTTGTTATTAAGAAAAATATAGTATTCTTACTTATTTTCATTATCTTGTTTAATAATTGCGAAAAAATTTGTAATTTTCGTTTATTTGTTTTATAAAAAAAGGAGTTAAATGGATTTACACGAAAAACGCATAAAACTTGATGATATTGATATGCTTTCCATT
The DNA here is from genome assembly GCA_964499465.1 of uncultured Hyphomicrobiales bacterium. GTDB lineage: Bacteria > Bacteroidota > Ignavibacteria > Kapaibacteriales > UBA2268 > JAAYJM01. The sequence continues at coordinate 5,304 of CAZCLJ010000024.1, read as the reverse complement.
CTTGGTTACAACGATGAATATCTTCATTTAATTGAAAATAAATTTGAATCAATAATCACAGCAAGAGGCAATGCGATTATCCTAAGGGGAAAACCACAGGAAATTAAAACAATTGAAACTGTATTCAATGAATTAATCTATATATTAAAGAGAAACGGTTCTTTAAATGCAAAAGATGTTAATACTGTGCTTGAACTAATAAAATCCTCTGAACAGGCAACACAGCCACAGACAACTTCTGAAAATAATATTGTATATTATGGTGTAAAAGAACCTATTAGAGCAAGAACAAAAAAGCAAATCGACTATTACAAAAAAGTTTTGGATAATGATTTGGTATTTGCAATAGGACCCGCTGGAACAGGAAAAACATATCTTGCTGTTGCAATGGCACTTTCTGCATTAAAGAAAAACGAAGTATCAAAAATTATATTATCAAGACCAGCAGTAGAAGCAGGTGAATCACTCGGCTTTTTACCCGGCGATTTAAAAGAAAAGCTCGACCCATACATCAAACCACTTACTGATGCACTTTTCGATATGATTCCGCCCGACAAGTTGAAAAGCTATATGGAAAAAAATATCATTGAAATAATTCCATTGGCATATATGCGTGGACGCACTTTGAGCAATTCATTCATAATTTTAGACGAAGCTCAAAATGCCACAATTACACAGATGAAAATGTTTTTAACCCGTATGGGCAATAATTCAAAAGCAATTGTAACTGGTGATATTACTCAAATTGACCTTTTAAACAAAAAAGATTCCGGTTTGATTAATGCCCGCAATATATTGAGAAATATACCAAGTATAGATTTTATTTATTTTGACAACAAAGACGTTGTTCGTCATAAGTTAGTTGCCGATATTATTAAAGCTTACGAAAGAGAAGCAAAGGAAAAAGAAGAAAAGAAATGATGGAATTATTTAAAATTGGATTTGTAAGCATTTCACTTTTAGATGTTATAGATGTAGCAATAGTAGCTGGCATAACCCTTTGGATATATAAGGCATTAAAAGATACTATTGCCGTTCAAATCCTTTTTGGGCTTATTATCCTTACAATCCTTTCATTCATAACAGAAGCAATTAATTTAAAATCAATGAATTGGATACTGAAGACAATCAAAGATATCTGGCTTCTTGCTTTTATTATTTTATTTCAACCTGAGTTACGCCGTCTATTACTCAGGATTACGAGAAGTCAAATCTTTACAATGTTTACTAAATCCAAAATTAATGAAACACTTACAGAAGTTGTTAATACTGCAATAGAGCTATCAGAAAAACATACCGGAGCGTTAATAATTTTTACCCGTTCTCAAAATGTCCAAATGACAATTGAAACTGGTATTCCAATGCAGGCATTGGTTTCAAGAGAACTGCTTATTTCTATATTCAATACAAAATCACCTCTTCACGATGGAGCAGTGATTATAAATGAGCAAACAATTGTTTCTGCAAGATGCGTTTTACCACTCTCAAACATAACTAAATACGAAGGGCGTAATCTTGGAACCCGACATAGAGCTGGTCTTGGCATATCTGAACAGGTTGATGTTGTTGTCCTGATTATTTCAGAAGAAACAGGAACAATTTCTATAGCCGAAAGCGGTCAGTTAATTCTTGATGTTCCTAAAGACAAATTAAATATTATATTAAGTGAATACTTATCTAACACACCAAATAAGAAATAAAAATGGAATTTAATTTCTCACAATTTTATCGAAAAGATTTGAATGAAAACAGGTGGTGCTTGGTTGAAAGTTTAAAAAAGCGACCTGAACTATCACCAGAAGTAATAAATGCAATTAATATTTTACCAAGAGAAATATTTGTGCTCCCAAATTTTTATTACAAAGCTTATGAAGATACTGCATTACCAATTGAATGTGAGCAAACCATTACCCAACCTTATACAGTTGCATACCAAACTTCTTTATTGAATGTTAAACCGGGTAATAAAATACTAGAAATTGGAACAGGAAGTGGTTACCAAGCGGGTATATTATTTTTACTAGGTGCAAAAGTCTTTACAATAGAAAGGATTAAGGAACTATACGAGAAATCTTATAACAAATTTAAAATGCTTGGGTTGAGAATACATACCCGTTTTGCCGATGGTTCAATTGGCTGGAGTGAATTTGCCCCTTACGATGGAATTATCGTAACGGCTGCCGCTCCAACTGTCCCGGTATCACTTTTAGAACAACTAAAAATAGGGGCGAGGTTGGTAATTCCCAAAGGAGAACGAACTTCACAGGATATGCTACTAATTGAAAAAGTATCTGAAAATGATTTTAAAGAAACGATAAAAGAAAAGTTCAAATTTGTTCCTTTAATTGGTAAAGAAGGATGGAAAGAAATATAGACATTCAAAGATATTTATTAAAAAATAGAATTATACTTGTTGTAACAGGTCCCACAGCATCCGGAAAAACAAAAATATCACTAGAACTTGCAAAGGATTTAAATATAGAAATAATATCAGCGGATTCAAGACAAATATTTAAACATATAAATATTGGAACTGCAAAACCAACAAAAGATGAATTAAGCATTGTTCCTCATCATTTGATTGATTGTTTGGAGCTTGATGAATACTTTAGTGCAGGAATGTTTGAAAAAGAAGCTGAAGAAATTATCAGTGAAATATTTAATAGAGGAAGAATCCCAGTGATTACAGGTGGCACAGGACTTTATATAAAAGCACTATGCGAGGGAATTTTTGATGATGCTTCGAATGAAGAAAATTCAAACACAAGAGAAGAATTGAAAATAATATTAGAAAAAGAAGGAAAAGAAATACTATATGAAAAATTAATGGAAATCGACCCAGAAGCAGCACTGAAATATGATGACAAAAATCCAAGAAGAGTAATGCGGGCTTTAGAGTATTATTATTTAAAAGGGAAAAAGTTTTCTGAAGCTCATAATCAAAGAATTAAAGAAAAAAATTATAAAACAATTTACTTTGGTGTCCAAAAACCGCGAGAAGAATTATATGATTTAATAAATGAAAGAGTTTTAAATATGTGGGAAGCAGGATTAGAGAAAGAAACGAGAAATATTTTAGATATGGGATACTCTGAAACACTAAACTCACTTCAAACAGTTGGATACAAAGAAACTCTTTCATATATTAAAGGTGAAATAACAAAAGAAGAAGCTATATCTTTAATCCAAAGGAACACTCGACGATACGCAAAGCGTCAGATGACTTGGTTCCGTTCAATGAAAGATATCATTTGGATTAAAAAAAAAGAAGACATTATTAAATACTTGAAAAAAATTGTTTCACGTGAAACATTGAAAGATGAACAATAAATTTGATATAATAGTTATTGGTGGAGGGCATGCTGGCATTGAAGCAAGTTACGTTGCAGCAAATATGGGATGCGATACTGCTCTTATTACAATGAACCTGAATACATTGGGGGCGCCATCGTGCAATCCATCTATTGGTGGAACAGCAAAAGGACATCTCGTTAAGGAAATTGATGCACTCGGAGGGGCTATGGCTTTCATTGCTGATATTGGAGGTATTCACTTTAAAATGCTAAATCGCTCTAAAGGACCGGCAGTTTGGTCGCCACGATGCCAGATTGATAAAGATACATACCCAATAATTGTTTATAATACCTTACGAAATGTTAAAAATCTTACTTTAATTGAAGACACTGCTGTTGAAATAGTTGTTAATAATGATAAAGTAGAAGCAGTAAAAACGATATCAAATGAAATATTATATACTAAGGCAGTTATATTTTGTCCCGGAACGTTTTTGAATGGAAAAATGTTTACTGGTAAAAATACTACCGAAGGAGGTCGCTTTGGTGAAAATACATCTCTTCTTATTTCTGAAAAACTAAAAGAAATTGGTTTTGAAGGTGGCCGCCTAAAAACAGGAACACCACCTCGTATTTTAGATTCTTCAATAAATTATTCTAAATTACAGCAAAGTCCGGGTGAAGAACCACCCTTACCATTTTCTTATAGAACTAAGGAAGTAAAGAATAGTATTGTTTGCTGGCAGACTGAAACCAATGAAATCACTCATAACATTTTAAGAGAGGGATTCGAGGAATCTCCTATGTTTGCTGGAAGAATACAAGGCGTAGGACCTCGCTACTGTCCATCAATTGAAGATAAAATAAATCGCTTTTCCGATAGAAATTCTCATAAAATAATGCTTGAGCCGGAAGGTTTAAATACAAACTCTGTTTATGTAAATGGCTTTTCTACTAGTTTACCAGCTGATATTCAACAAAGAGGAATAAATTCAATTCCCGGTTTGGAAAATGCAAAAATTATAAGAAATGGATATGCAATTGAATATGATTTCTTTTATCCTTATCAAATTAATTTTACATTAGAAACAAAATTAGTGGAAAATCTTTATTTTGCAGGTCAGCTTAATGGCACTTCTGGTTACGAAGAAGCAGCTGCTCAGGGGCTTATAGCTGGAATTAATGCTGTTCTAAAATTAAGAGGGGAAGAACCGTTTATTTTAAACCGTTCCGAAGCTTACATAGGCGTTTTACTTGATGATTTAGTAAATAAATGCACAGAAGAGCCATACCGTATTTTTACATCTCTAGCTGAATACCGTCTTTTGCTTCGTCAGGACAATGCCGACATACGATTAATGAATTATGGTTTCAAATATGGACTTATTCCAGAACATATTTTTAATCAAATTCAATACAACATAGAACTAACACAAAATTGTTTTAATCTAACAAAAAATTTCCGTATACATCCAAATTTAGTAAATAATTACCTTGAAAGCATTGAAGAAACTCCTATTATCGAACCAAATGATTTGAATTCACTTGCAAGACGTCCAAAAGCATCTATAAGAGACCTAATTTCTCTTTTAGAAAACAAACCAAAAGAGTTTACTGAGATAATTACAAATAGCAAAGCATTAGAGCAATTGGGTTATGAAATCAAATATGAAGGATACATTGAACGACAAAGGAAGGAAATTGAACGTTTTCTTCAGAATGAGAAAAAGTATATACCGAGAGATTTCGATTATAAGCAAGTAAAGGGACTTTCCAACGAAGCAAGGGAAAAATTAATCAGAGTCAGACCAGCGTCACTTGGGCAGGCATCAAGGATTTCAGGAGTATCTTCATCAGATGTTTCAGTCCTTTCTATTTATCTTCGATAATGTTTCACGTGAAACATTTGCAAGTGTAATTCTGAACACTTATATAACGCTACTGCTTTATTTAAAAGGAGATGACATCACTTAACACAGTCATTCTGAACGAAGTGAAGAATCCAGAAAAT
>CAZCLJ010000023.1:15798-28621 GCA_964499465.1 uncultured Hyphomicrobiales bacterium | reverse complement strand
AATGACCTATAAAAACTATTTTTAAGATGGATTCTGACATCCGTCAGAATGACACTTTTACTTATGTCATCTCCATTTAAATAAAGCACTTGCTTTATAAGGGGGTTCGAAATGACAAGACTGCGAAATAACAGAGTAAGAGACATCTAGTGTAATAATTTATTGAAAACCTAATAAACATTTCTTGTCATTTCGAAACGAAGTGAGAAATCTCAAGTTCTGTGGTAGCAATTAGTTGTGAGATTTCTCACTTCGTTTCGAAATGACAAGATTGCGAAATAACAGAGTAAGAGGCATCTAGATTCATTAAATTATAACCCATTAACCCATTAACCCATTAATAATTAATAATTAACAATTAATAATTGTTTTCACCATCTTCGCTATTGCAGCGGAAGAAGTTAAACCGGGAGATTCTATTCCAATCAGATTAATCAAATTTGGAAATCCGTTACCGCTTTCCTCTTTTATTACAAAGTCTTTGTTAGGAACGCCGAAACCATCAATTCTGGGCATTATGCCAATGGAATCAGGACGAATATCGTCATACTCTAAAAATGGTAAATATGATTTCACAAAATCGTAGAAATATTGATGGAAAGTATCGTCAATAGAATAATCAATTTCATCAACCCAAACAAAGTGAGGTCCAAGCCGCATTCCACCAGCTAAATCTGGGCAGGTATGCACTCCGACCGATGGCTGAGGAGGAAATGGATAAACCAACGCTTTGGGATATTTTTCTAACTGCTTGGTTACACGATAGTATATTCCTTTCAAATACTTAATTCTATAGCCGAGTTTGTCAATATTCATACAGGCAAGGGCAGCAATATTTCCGGATTCTAATCCGGCAGAATTGATTAGGATTTTTGTGTGAAACTCATAAATTTCACTGTTTGATGTGCTTATACCAAGGACATAGCCATCGCTTACTTTCGTAATGCTTTTGACTTCAGAATTATAAACGATATTGCAACCGTTGTTTATTGCCGTTGCCTCGTAAAACTGCATAAGACGATGTGAATCAACTATTCCAGATTCCGGTGCGTATAGAGCTTGCTTTGCAGTAACATTCGGTTCAATTTTATTTATTTCCTTTCCCTTGAGAATAGAAATGTTTTTTGCACCGTTATTTTTTGCAGTTTCAAAAAGTTCCGGCATCCTTGATACTTCTTCGTCATTTACTGCAACGATTAATTTCCCTGTTTTTTTATAAGGAATATTATGTTTTGCACATAAATCATAAAGAATTTCGTTTCCTTCAAGGCAAAGTTTTCCTTTCAAGTAACTCTTGTAGTAATATATACTTGAATGAATAACTTCGCTATTTCTACTGGAGGTTTCCTGTCCGTAAGAAAAGTGTCGTTCTAAAAGCACTACGTTTTTAAAGTGCTTGGAAAGTTCAGCAGAAATAGCAAGTCCGACTGCTCCTCCGCCAATAATAGTTATATCAGCGTGTTCCATTATTCTTCTTCTATTTCTTCCAAAAAGTTAACTAATTTTTCGTAACCAGCGCCTTGTCTGAATATTTGAAATTCATCTGTAGTCATATTAATCACAGATGATTCACCAACAAAGGTATAAGCATCAGAACGAACAGCAACATCAACGTGTTTTGAGAAAATTTCAACAATATCGTCTGCTGTGCTGTTAGGACCTACTTCGTCATTTTTTGCACTAATAGAAATAATCGGAGCGCCGTTTTCTTTAAGTAATAATTGAGATAAAATATTTTCCGGCACACGAATACCAGCTGTATTTCTTTTCGGGTCCTGAGCAAACTTGGGAACTAATTTTGAAGCAGGCAAAATAAAAGTATATGGACCCGGAATTAATGCCTTAATTGTTTTGTATGCCGTATTGCTGACTTTTGCAAATTCAGCGATATTAGAAAGCGAGTTGCAAAGAAAGGTCATTGCCTTTGAATCGGGGATTTTTCGTATGGCTCTTATTCGGTTAATTGCTTCTTTATTAGATAGTTCGCAGCCCAAGGTGAAGCCGGTATCGGTTGGATAAAGAATTACAGCGCCATCGTGTAACGCTTCTACGACTTTTTCGATTTTTCTTAACTCTGGGTTTTTTGAGTGTATTGAAAGAACTAATGATGCCATATTTTACCTCATCTTTCTTTATTTTTTATTGACTTATAAATTAAGTTTTTTGCTTTTTTTCAAAAAGTAAATATAAAAAGGAATTCCCGTTAAAACAAGAAAAATTCCAAAAACAGAATTGATTATTTCAGTTCTGCCTTCCATATAATTTACAATATCGTTATATAATGTGAAAATTACAAATATAAATGCAAATAAAATAAAAATAATTGGAATATATGGGTAACCTATTACTTTATAAGGTCTTTCGACTTCCGGCATTTTTTTTCTCAAAATAAAAACACCATAAGCTCCCAATCCATAAAATATCCAACTTACAAATATCAACATATCTGTTAAAATATCAAAAGTGCCGCTTAAAACAAGAACAGAAGACCATACTGCCTGCAAGATTAACGAATTTGAAGGAGTGCGGAATTTTGGATGTACTTTTCCTATTGAATTATAAAACAAACCATCTTTAGACATTGCGAAATAGACCCGGGCACTCACCATTATTGTTCCGTTTGATGTGCCAAAAGTGGAAATCATTACAGCAGCAGCAACTATTGCTGCACCAATCGGTCCTACTGCTCTTTGAGCTACATCAGAGGCAACCAAAGTAGATTTTGCCATTTCCTCTATTGGTAAAACATAGAGATATGCTATATTAATCAGCAGATAAACCGCCATAACAATTAAAGTTCCGAAAAGAATTCCGAGCGGAATATTTCTTTGTGGTTTCTTTACTTCTCCTGCAATGTAAGTAATATTATTCCAGCCGTCATAAGTCCAAAATGCACCAGACAGAGCGGCAATTATTCCAGCAAAGATGTTCGGATTGTTTGCAATTTTTTCCATTCCATTGATTTCAACAGTTCCAAAAGAACCATTACCGAATAAAAATCCAATGAAAACAAGCAGCAAAATAGCTATTACTTTTAAAGTTGAGAAAACTCCAGTTACTCGCCCACCGAGTGCAACTCCGAAATAGTTTACCATTGTCAGGAAAAATATTACAAATATTGTCAGTAGCTTAACTCCTATATTATCCAAAGGATAGATGTTTCCAATGAAAGGAATGAAAAGGTAAACACCTTTTTCTATATCTGGAGCGAATCTTGGCAGGTGAAAGAAAAATTCAGTGTATTCGGAAAAAATATAAGTAATTGAGGCAATAGAGCCGGTTTGAATAACAGCAAAAATTGCCCAGCCATAAAGGAAGGCAGTGAATTTTCCATACATTTTTTGGAAATAAACGTATTGTCCGCCGGTAGCCGTTATAAAACTTGCTATTTCAGCATTTGTCAAAGCACCGAAAAGCGTTATTACACCGGCTATTACCCAGATTGCTAGCAGCAGGTCAGCCGAGCCGAGTTGCGAAGCCATTAGTGCCGGTTTTTTAAATATTCCGGAACCGATTACAGCACCGACAACGATAGCAGTAGTAGTAAATAAGCCCAACTTTGTGAGCAGCGTAGCGTTTGTATTAGTTTGCTTTTTTTTAAAGAACATCGTGTTTGTTTTTGGCTATATGTGTGTTTAATTCCCGATTATTAAATACTTTATATCGTATTGTTTACATTTTATTGACATTTATTATTTTTTTATTTAATATTTCAAACAATTTATGTCAATATAATATTATTGATTAATAAAGACTTATAAATTCTTTTTGACATTTTATTGACATTTATTGACATTTATTGTCAATAAGTTGTTATTACTTATATTAACTCACTTTACGCAATTCCTCTTTTGAGAAATGAAAAAGTGTAGTTTTAATACATTTTTTAATCCACATTTCTTATTCCTATCTCAAGCTAACGATTATACACATCTTTGAAACGTGCTGCTATTTTACTTATCCCGTTAGGAATAAAATATTTGTAACAATGCTTTTTTTGTGTTTTTTTATTCCGTAGGAATTATATAAATGGTAGCTTTTTTAATATATAATCCCTACGGGATAAACACAATCAAGGGTTATTCTTGTTACAAATATATAATTCCTACGGAATAAATTTTAAAAGAACAAAATTACTATAACACCCTTTTATACAAGAACTAATATTTGAGTATAATCGTTAGCCCTCTCAAGAGGGGAATAAGTAAGGTGAAATATTAATTAAATTTCTCCATTAAATATTTATATTTGGCGTCATCAGTATTTTCATCGGATAAGAAGCCAGACCATTTATCTAAAAAGTTCTGAACATTGGTTTTTGGTTTAATATCGGGTTTAACGATTGCTTCTGCTTTTGAATCATCCATTTTTATTTAAAGATATTTTATTTATATAACGGATTGAATTTATAAAAAATCTTATCAATCCAATCGTTTTCTAATTTAATAAATTGTTTTAAATATTCTTCAAAATCGTCAAAAGATTTATATAAATCTTGAATTAATTGTGGTTCTTCTGATAAATCAGTGTACTCATAAAGTAAATCTTCATATTTATCATAATCATTCTCATTCAATGGTCTTTTTCTATTTATATATTTTTCTATCTTAAAACGTAAATCTCCCAACTGTCTGTCAATTTTACTATAATATTTTAAACAATCATCACCCCAATAAATTTTGCTTTCAAGTATTTGAACATTAAAAATTCTAAAAATATTTACTAAATTATTAAATCTAAAATTATAAACAATTTTTTCTTTTAGTTCATTATCGTATAATACCCAATCTTTTTTTTAATTTTTTCTGAAATAAATGCTGCATATTCCTCTCCTGGACTTATATAAGGGTTCCTTAAATCTCTAACTTTTTGTTTAACTTTATACAAACTAATCAGAATTTTTCTTGCTGTCTCTAATTCGTTTTGCGATTTAAGCTGTCTTTTCCAAGTTGTTAATGCAAAGATGCTGACAATTAAAGAAAAGAATGTGATTGTTGCAAGTATAATGTTTGTAATTAGCCCAGTGTTTTCCATAAATAAATGTTTAAAGTGTAACCAATATATCTTTTTATTGGTATTTATTAATATATTTTATAAATAAAAATATAATTGTCTAATGCATCAATATCGAAATGATACTCTGAATTTGGTATTTCCTTTAATATTTCAAACAATTTATGTCAATATAATATTATTGATTAATAAAGACTTATAAATTCTTATTGACATTTTATTGACATTTTATTGACATTTATTGACATTTATTGACATTTATTGTCAATAAGTTGTTATATGATGTTGTTCTTTAATTATTATTGTACAATGAATATTTCATTGATTTATTTTTACCTAATCTAATGATTTCTCCATTTTGGACTAATTTCATAATTTCATTTCTAATAGTTCTTGCTGGTATTTCTTCACCAATTCTTTGATGAATATCATTTCTAGAACTATTAGGATACTTTTTCAAGTCTTCTCTTATTAACTCTCTTAATCTATAAGATTCAATATTTTTAAGATTAGTTATTCCTTTAAAATTTAATTTATTTAATAAATCATTTGGAATAAAATAAGTAACTCCTTTTGTTTTACCTTTTTTATTTATTAATTTTAATTTAATCAACCTTGAAATCCAATCAGATTTAATTTTATTATCTTCAAGTCCAATTATATTGCTTAATTCTTTTATAGATAAGGAATTATATTGTGCAATTAATCCAAGTGCTATCAATTCCTTTGATTTCAAATTAATTTCTTGATTCACATTATCAATAAAATTAATAACTGCTTTATTAATTATATTTTTATGTACTTTAACAATAACTCTGTCATTTTCTTCAATAATTATCGGAACTTGCTTACCTGCCGATAATAATACTTCATACATTTTATCAAATCCACTTCCCTCTTTTTCCATTAGTTTTAAATCATAAAATACTTTTGCTAAATGTTGATTTCTTTGAATAGACATATGTAAAATATTTTTTGGTGTTACTCCAATAGGTAATAACCCGGGGTTATGAATTTCTATCCTATCAATATATAGGTTAATAAAAACATCACCTCTTGTTGTATATGGTTTATGTACTAACGCGTTGGCAATTAGCTCTCTTACAACTATTTCATCATAATTAAAAACTTTTTTTCTAAACACTCCATCTGGAAATTCAAGAGCTTCTTGAAAATCAGGTATATTTTGCCAAATTGATTCAATTAGTTCTTTTGGATTTAAAGAAAAATCATCCCAAAGTATTTTTTTTACTTTTTGTTCGAGTTCATCATATTTAATAAATTGAACTGAAGGTGAATAAAGAAGTTTTGCTCTATGTTCCCTTTTTCCAATCCATAATACTCCAAGATTTGTTAAAAAATCTCCTATAGCAAAATAGTAATAATCAATAATTTCATCAACATTTTTCTCTTTAACAAAACTACTTACTCTATCAGAGGATTTTATATCGTTTATAAATAGCGATAATTTGTTCTTATCATAATCATTTCGTGAAATTTTTAGATATTGTTGCATTTCCCAAACAAATGATTGCTTATCGTTAAATAATCTACTAATTTCATCAGGTAGAACCGGCTTGCATTCATCTTCAACTCTGATATAATAACGCCCATTTGTAGTGCTTGCTATTGTTGAGGAGGTTCTTTTCACAAACAAATCAATAAATTCACCTTTATTAGTTGCTTGAATAATATTTGCTGTAATAGCAACATTTAAGGTTAAATTTTGAATTTTTTTTATTATTTTAGGAATTATATCTAATGGGATTTTTTGGTAAGGATTTGGTAAATTTTCATTATCTTCTATACCAATATAAATATGTCCGCCATAAGCATTTGCAAAACTTATGCAATCCTTTGCTAATTCATCCCAATCAGGATTTTGTCTTTCAAATATCTTTATTGATTTCTTTTCAATTTGAATATTTTCTTCCATTTTAAAAGTATTAAATTTTATTAAAAGTAAAATTGTCTGGCATTCTATCAATCATTGCCATTGCTTCTGCTTTTGTATTATTCATTTTTTATTTCCTTTTACCGTAAATGGTTATATTATTCATATTTCTCCATTAAATATTTATATTTGGCATCATCTGTGTTTTCATCGGATAAGAAACCAGACCATTTATCTAAAAAGTTCTGAACATTGGTTTTTGGTTTAATATCGGGTTTAGTAATAATAATTACTTTAACATCAATATCAGAAAAATCTTCTAAAAGTGGAACTTGAATTATTCCATCTTTTGAAATTTTTGTATCAAAACTATATGTTTGCATAACTACCTCTCAAATTTTTTAAATCACTTTAAAATTCTTTCTTTCACTTCTTCGTTTGTTAAATATTCTCCGTTGTCTAATTGTAGCAATCCTTCGCCAACCTGAATTTTAAAATATAATTCTTCAACAATATCATCAATTGTTGAATGAACTGGCATTCTATCAATCATTGCCATTGCTTCTGCTTTTGTATCATACATTTTTATTTATTTTATAAGTTTTACTAGTATTTTGGTTTGATAAATCAGCCCATTATTCTACAAATTATGAAGCATAGTTTTTAAAACTAACAGCTTACATACTTTTGAACTATATTTTCAATTTGATTTTGAAATAAATCTAATTAGACATAAACCAACTCATTTTCAATATATTTATAATATCTTGGTTTAATTGCATTTTTTGAAACTAAATCAACTTTTTTATTAAGTAGAATTTCTAATTCATCTGCAAGGTCAATTAATTCTATACCAACAGAACGAGAAAAATCAACTAATATATCAATGTCGCTTGATTCATTTGCTTCACCTCTACTAAAAGAACCAAATATAGCCAATTCCCTCAAATTATATTTTGAAAACAATTCAGTTCTATTTAAAGAGATTATTCTTTTTATGTCGTTTAAACTTAACATAATTGATATTTTTTATTTAATATACTAAAATAAACATTTTTTAATAATTAACAAACGATATTTTATTTAATTGATTGAATTTGTAAAATTTTTTCTAATACACTTTATCAAATATAACAATAATAAAGCATTTTACTCACATTAATTCTTTTAGCGTTTTTTCATCTGGAAGTATATTTTTGTATTCACTGGGTAATACTTTACTTGTAGAATAAGTTGAAACTCCCATTGATTTATTTATATCACGAAAAGCATACTCAACAACTTTATTATTCTTTTCCTTACAAAGGATAATTCCTATTGATGGCTGTTCATTCGGCTTTTTAACTAAATCATCAAGAACTGATAAATAAAAATTCATTTTGCCTAAATATTCTGGTTTGAATTTCCCAGTTTTTAGCTCAAAAGCAACTAATGCCTGCAATGTTCTGTTAAAAAACAACAAATCAATGAAATATTCTTCATCTTCAACTATTAAACGAAATTGATTACCAATAAATGCAAAATCATTACCTAAAGACATTAGGAATTTTTTTATATTTTTTACTATTTCGTTTTCTAAAATTCTTTCATCATCTTCATCTTCGTCTGATATACGGACAAAATCCAATAAATACTGGTCGAGAAAGGAAAGAAGTGCATTTTGTTTATTAGATGCTGTAATTGTTTTGTTAAAATTATTTACAAACTTTGCTCTGTTTTCATAAAGTTTGCTTTTCAAATGATAAATAAGAACTGATGTTTTCCAAAATTCTTTAGCTGCCATCGTTATATAGAATATTCTTTCTTCAAGCGTTTTTACTTTTGATATTATTTCATAATGAGAGGTAAAACTTACATTAATAAACGATTCGGCAAATTGGTCCGTTGCTAACGGACTTATTTCTTTTTCTTTCTTTTGGTCCGTTGCTAACGGGCTAATTTCTTTATCTTTCTTTTGGTCCGTTAGTAACGGGCTAATTTCTTTAAAAAAAGAATTATTCGGGAAATAAGTTGCCCATTCTTCATAAAACAATCTCATTCTTTTTAGATTAGTTAATGAAAAACCTCTTAGGCCTTTTAGTTCATTATTCAAATCTGAAGAGAGTTTTTCAAGTGTTTTATTTCCCCATTTTTCCCGAGCCACTTTTTCAGATATAATAAAACCGATTTTGTAATATAGGAAAAGCAGTTCTTTATTTGCAATTCTTGAAACGTTAAACCGGCTCTGCAATATTTCTGATTTAATTAGCTTCAATGTGCTAATGTATTGATTTGATTTCATACATTATTCAATTAAAAATTTTCGAAATCTTTTCTTTTCATCAGGCAAATTGAAGTTTTCTTTTAAATAACTTCTGTCCTGAATAACTCATTGTTAATTGTTCTTTCTGTGTTTCAAGAAGTAGTTTCAAAGCGTCAATCAAATTTTCTTATAACTCTTCAATCGTTTCTGCCTGTGGAATTGCAGCTGGAAATTCTTCTAATTGGCCTACGTACCAGCCGCTTTCGGGGTCTTTTTGTATTAAAACCGTTAATTCAACATTTTTCATTTTCTAAATTTATTTAATTTACTAAATATATAAATTGACGTTCTGTTTTTTCTGTTATTATTTACTCAGTCTACTAAAAATTATACATAAAACTCTTTTAAAATCACAAAATTTATTACAATCAAATCTTTTTCAATTTTTCAATTTCAGAAGCAATTTCATTAATCACTTCTTCATTTTCTATTTTGTCATCAATGCAATCAACCAGAAACACTTTCCCACCATATATTTCAGTGAAGTCATCAAAAACTTAGCCCACAAGATATTAAATTATACAAACACAACATTTAATCCCTTGATGGATAAAAGAAAATGAATATTTTTCTCCCTCCAAAGTTAAACTTGGGAAGAATCAATGAAAATATAATGCAAAGGGAAGTCATCCGATGACTGGCAGTCATCCGATGACTTATAGTTCATTTCCTAAAAGTAAACGTCTTTTTTTATATTCGCCTCCTAATGAACCACTTCGGTTTTTTTAGCACGTTACTATTTGTATAGTAATTACTTATATGCAAGTCATACGATAAACAAGTTTATAGTATGACTGGCATAAATTTTCAAGCCATACTATCAACTTGTTGATAGTATGGCTTGCTCCTAATGAACCACTTCGGTTTTTATATTATTTAACTATCTATATTGCAAATGCTTACATAAAAGTCATACTATAAACTTGTTTATCGTATAACTTTATTCTTGATTTCTCCTTCCCAAGTGCAACTTGGGAAGGAGAATTTGTAACTTAAAAAAAAATCTAAGCCATACTATCAACTTGTTGATAGTTGGCTTGCTTCTTAACAGTTCATAAGAAAGACTGTATATAAAACATATCATTACTAATTAAATAGAACAATCGCTTTATCAGGAATTGCCAATTACAAGATAAATTAAATTTTAGGAACTCACTTTTTAAGCAATTCATATTATTGCATCAACTAAAAACAATAGATTTAGCAATTTTTTGTGCAAGTTGCTTCCCTTTAAGTTGTTCAATAATAGCAAGAGCGAATTCATAAGCAGTTCCTGCGCCGCGACTTGTAATTATATTTTTATAAATAACAACTTTTTCTTCTGTGTAGTTATATTTTGATAACTTTTCTTTAATAGAAGGATGAGATGTTATTTTAGCATTGTTTGAGAGTAGGTCATTATTGGCTAAAATCAGCGGAGCTGCACAAATAGCACCAATAATTTTTTTAAACTGATTATGTTTTTTGAGCATTTCGATTAAAACTGTTTGCTTAGAAAGGATTTCAACTCCAGCCATTCCACCGGGCAGAACGATAGCATTGAATTCCTGTTCGATGCTTAACTTGTCAAGCTTAATATCAGGGTAAATCTTGACGCCACGCGAACATTCTACAATATAAGAATCTCCGGCTACTAAGACATTGATTTCTGCCCGACGGAACAAATCAATTGGAATTACAGCTTCCATTTCTTCGGTACCTTGGGCTATTGGTAATAGAATTTTTATATTCATAACTTGCCTATATAATAATTTGGTATTATATTTGTTTAACAAAAATAAAGAGTATTTTTGAAAAAAGCAAAAAAAATGGCAAAAGAAAAAAATATAGTTGACTCGGAAGAATGGATTGAAATCGGTGATACTTCACTCAAAGAAGGAAAATTTGATGAAGCAATTCACTGCTATACTAAGGCAATAGGGATAAATCCCCGCGCAGCATTCGCTTACTTTAAGCGTGGCTCTGTGTTTATGACATTAGAAAATTTAAAAGAGGCAATGAACGATTTCAATAACGCTATTGCTCTGAATCCAGATTTTTCTTTTGCATACTTTAAAAAAGGTTGCATTTATGTTGAATTTAGAAATTATGAAAAAGCTATAAGCGATTTCAATAACGCTATTGAACTAAACAACCAAGTGCCTTTTGCATACTATAAAAGAGGTTATTGCTACTATGTTTTAAAAAATTTCGAAAAAGCAATTTCTGATTTTACCAAATCTATTGAATTAAATCCAACATATACACTTGCATTTCTACATAGAGGAAATAGTTTTTTTGAACAAAAAAATTATGAAAAAGCTATTGAGGATTATCATAAAGCGATTTCTCTTGACCCACACGAAGAAAAAGCATATCTATCAAGAGGTTTAGCTTATGCTAATTTAAAAAAATATAAAGAAGCTACTATAGACTACACTAACGTTTTAAAAATAAATCCTGAATCTATAAATGCTTACAAATATCGTGGGCTTATCTACAACGGTACTAAACAATTCGATAAAGCTATTACTGATTTTCTAAGAGTTATTGAACTAAATCCAAATTTACCTGAAGCTTATAACAATCTTGGTATAGCTTTTTTTGCTAACAAGGAATACGAAAAAGCAGTTAATATTTACAATAAAGCATTGGATATATCACCTGATTCCGCTATTATTTATTTTAATCGGGGTAATGCTCACTTTAATCTAAAAAGAATTATTGATTCTATTATGGATTATGATAAAGCTATTGAAATACAACCGAACCTGCATAGTTTTTACTATGGAAGAGCAAATGCTAACTTCGCTCTTAAACAATATAAAGAAGCTTTAAAAGACCTTGCTAAAGTTATTACTATAAACAATAAATTTTACCAGGCATATATTCTTAGAGGTAATATTTGGGTTAAACTTAAACAAATAAAGAGAGCACTTGAAGATTATACATTGGCTATTGAAATCAATCCCACTAATGAAAGTGCTTATATTAACAGAGGTATTGCTTTTAAAACGGAAGGAAGAATCGAAGAAGCTATTCAGGATTTTAATGAATATTTACGTGTTAGCCAGAGAAAAGATACTAATACAATTAAAGTTAAGCAATATATTAAAAAATTAGGATATGAGCCATTATATTAGTTTTTTTGTCTGCCAGAAATAAAACTGCGAATTTTTTCTATACGGGACAAATCTCCTAACTACCTTATTTTGATATTGAATAATGGTATCTGAGTTTTAAAAATATCGCTAAATACATAACTCCTGATGCCAAGTAGTTTGCTATTTCCAGTATTTGATAATAAGAAGTTAAATTTGAATGTAAATATTTACAATAGGTCATTAGTTATTCGTCATTCGTTATTAGTAGTTACAAACTAATAACCAAAAACTATTATAATAATATTTGCTAACTGCGAAATTATTTTTTACGGGAAAAATCTTCTAACTCCTTTATTTTTGTTATGTAGTCAGTAGTTCTGAGTTTATAATGAAGATAAAAATCAAAAAGTCATGCGAACAACTTGTTGCTCGTATGACTGCAACAATTCAACAAATAAACAATTCAACAAATAAAAAATTCAACAAATAAAAAATTCAACAAATAAAAAATTCAACAAATAAAAAATTCAA
>CAZCLJ010000023.1:0-15456 GCA_964499465.1 uncultured Hyphomicrobiales bacterium | reverse complement strand
ATAAACAATTCAACAAATAAACAATTCAACAAATAAACAATTCAACAAATAAACAATTCAACAAATAAACATTTGTAACTTATTTATTTTATCTTTAATTTGTAAGATTATTTTGTTCTTATAAAAAAGTTTTTAATTATTTCAAACGGAGATATTATGAAAATTAAATTAGTTCTTACAATTATAGTGATTGCAGTATTATTTAATTACAATGGGAATTCTGCAGAACCGAAGAAAGATAAGGGACATTTTATTGATTATAAAAATGAGTTTTATCAGGATATTTTGAAAAGCATTAAAGAATTTGATGAAAAAGAAAAACCAAAGAAATTAAGCTTCAAAGTAGATTTTAATGGTATGGAATTGCCCAAATCAATAAAGGAATTTAAAACACAATGGCATAACGAACCAATATCGCAGGGTAATACAGGGACTTGCTGGTGTTTTTGCGGCACTTCCTATCTTGAATCAGAAATAAAAAGAATACACAACAAGGAAATGAAACTATCAGAAATGTTTACTGTCTATTGGGAATATGTAGAAAAAGCAAGACGTTACGTAAGAGAACGCGGAAATTCTGCTTTTGCTGAAGGTTCGCAACAAAATGCAGTAACTCGAATTTGGAAACAATACGGCTGCGTGCCAGCAGAACTTTATACCGGGCTGAAAAAAGGACAAAAATTCCATGACCATTCAAAAATGTTTAAGGAAATGGATAACTATTTAAAAAAAATAAAAGAAATGGATTTTTGGAATGAAGAGCAAATCCTTGAAAATATAAAATCAATTTTGAATTATCATCTCGGAACGCCACCTGAATCAGTAATAGTAAATAAATCAAGATTAACCCCACTCGAATATTTGAAAAATGAAGTAAAACTCAATTTAGATGAATACGTCAGTTTTATGTCCTTAATGGAAAAACCATATTACACTCAGGCAGAATATGAAGTTACAGACAACTGGTGGAAATGCTCTGATTATTACAATGTCCCGCTTGATGAATATATGAAAATATTTGTAAAGGCACTAAATAGTGGCTATACCGTTGTTATTGGTGGCGATGTATCCGAACCCGGCTACGATTCACACAGCGAAGTAGCATACATTCCCACTTTCGATATTCCTTCTGAATACATTGACGAAAATGCAAGGCAATTCCGTTTTTCAAATAATTCAACAACAGACGACCACGGCATTCATATCGTTGGTATAAAAGAAACAAAAGATGGAACCTGGTTTGTTATAAAGGATTCAGGAAGCGGTTCAAGAAATGGTGCTAACAAAGGATATTATTTTTATCACTTTGACTATATAAAATTGAAAATGATGAATTTTATGATTCATCGCTCTATTGTGGAAGATATTTTAAAGAAATTTTAATTTTTAAAAAGAGGTTTTTATGTCTATAATATTAGATGGTAGCAATTTAACTATTGAAAAAATTGTAAGAATAGCTCGCGATGGCGAAAAAGTAGAACTTGCTCCCGAAGCTATTGAAAGAATCAACAAATGCCGTGAAATGCTTGAAGTGAAAATCCAGCAGCACGAAATTATGTATGGTATCAACACAGGTATTGGTGAATTTTCAGAAATCGTTTTAACTGACGAACAAGTAAGCGAATTTCAGAAATACTTAATTTACAATCATTCTGCCGGTATTGGCGACCCAGCCCCTATTGAATATGTTCGTGGAGCTATGGCTGGACGCATTAACGTTCATGCCCACGGAAATTCCGGTTGCAGAATCAATATCACTCAAACTCTTGTTGAAATGCTCAATAAAGGTGTTACTCCAGTTGTTTGTCAAAAGGGCTCTGTTGGGGCATGCGGTGATTTAGCTCCTATGTCTCAGGTTGCATTGCTTATGATGGGCGAAGGTGAAGCATATTATCAGGGTGAGCGACTTCCCGGCAAAGCTGCATTGGAAAAAGCAGGTATTCCCATTCCCGGTTTGCAGGCACGAGATGGACTTGCTACAATCAACGGCTCAAACCTTTTAACAGCAATGAGCGCTATTCATCTTTACGATTTCAACAGGGTTTTGAAGCAAGCTGAAATTGCTGCTTCTATGTCTCTTGAAGCTCTTCTTGCAAATTTGAAACCATACAACGTAAAACTCCATCAATTACGTGGTTTTGTTGGCGCCCAACGCAGCACTAAATCAATTATGAAGTGCATTCAAAACAGTGATTTACATACTGGCAAAATAAAAACTAAGGTGCAAGATGCTTATTCAATGCGTTCTACCCCACAGGTAATCGGTGCTGCACACGATGCCTTGGCTTATGCACGCTCACAGGTAGAAATTGAACTCAATGGAGTTGGCGACAATCCCATTTTCATTCCAGAAGAAAATCTTACCTTGACTGGTGCAAATTTCCAGGGTTCACCCGTTGCTTTACCAATGGATATGGCTGGAGCTGCTGTTACTATGGTCTGCGTCCTATCGGAACGCCGTTTGAACAGATTGCTAAATCCCGCTCTTAGCGTTGGACTTCCAGCTTTCTTAACCAAAGGTGCAGGTATGTTCTCCGGTATGATGCTTAGTCAATATACTGCTGATTCTTTAATTGTTGAGCAACGCATCCTTTCTGCTCCTGCTTCAATTCAGTCCATTCCTGCTGCTGCTGACCAGGAAGATTTCGTTTCAATGGGAATGAACACTGCAATTAAAAACGGACAAATCCTTGATAACGCTTATGGTATTATAGGTATTGAATTTATGGCTGCTGCACAGGCACTTGATATACGCGATTTCCAAAACGGCGATGGCGTCGCAACAGCTAAGCAGACAATTCGTAAGCACGTTGATTTTCTTGAAATAGACAGGCCTCTTTATAACGACCATAACAAGATGAAAGCACTTGTAAAGAGTTGCGAAATCTTGGAAGCTGTTGAAAATAAAGTAGGTAGCTTGGAATAGTTTTTTGTTTTATACCAAGTTGCATTCAAAGAAACAATTAAAGTGTCATTCTGAACGAAGTGAAGAATCTCTAGTTTCGTGGTAGCAATGACTTGTGAGATTCTTCACTTCGTTTCAGAATGACAAGACTGCGCAATACCAAACTACGAGGCAACAGGAGTTCTGAGTTTATAAAGTTAGATGTCCTACATCTCCGAGATGTAGGACATCTTTATCTTTGAGATACCAACAACTTGTGAGATTCCTCATTTTGTATCGAAATAACAGATTTTCCAGTCATAATATCAAAAAGTTTACAGCATAATTTTTCTCAAAAATCAATCAAATTTTATTAAATTAGATTTTTTTTATTTTCAATTTAATTATGGAAAAAATAGAAATAGTAAAAGAATTTAAGCGATTAACTGGACAAAAGGAAATAGAAGCTGCTCAAACACCTTTCTTGCAATTTTCTTACGAACCTATTATTAATTATCTTGAAAACATATCTTTAAAAGGAAAACCAGAAACTGCTGCCGGCGAGCTTTTAAGAGCATTAATACAGGATTTAATACAAGAAAATTGCACTGCTGAAGTGGATTTCCTCGGCGATTATGTTGATTTCGTGATAACAGAAAATGGAATGGGAAATCCTTTATGTATTGAACTTAAACCTTTTTTAAGATATAATAGAAAAAAAGATACAATTTATCAATCTGATTTTAAATATGAAATCCATCAAAAACAAATTCAAAAATATCTTCGACATAAAAGAATTGAATACGTAATTCTGACAAATCTAAATAAAGCATATATTTTCAACAGAGCTGCTATTATAAAGTTTGAACCATTTTTTGTTACAAACCTGCCTCAAATTTTCGAGGACTTTTTGCTTTATGAAAACCTTTGGGATGTGCTAAGACGATATGAAGACAAACAGGCAGCAAAAGATTTAGATATTCAATTTTTTAATGATTTGAAAAAATGGTTTAACGAATTTGACTTAGCTAAAGTAAATTTCATAGAACATAATACTATTTCACGTGAGGAAATTATAGTTCTGCTTCTGAATAAATTAATTTTTATAAAAACTCTTGAAGACCACGGCTTGATTGCTTATAGATTCTTACAAGACCAATATGAACGTTTTGTAGATTTATGGAAACCCAAAGGTTATCATAATGTTTTAAGCAGGTTTTTTCAAGATATTGAAAGTTTCTTTGAAAACTATTACAATACCGAACTCTTTTCTTCAAATTTCTGGGACTTTATTGATAAAGATAGAAAAAATGTTGAAAGATTTAAAAAAGTGTTTGAGCTTATTCTTGGTTTAGACAACTGGTCAAAAACTTTTGAGAAAGGTATTGTTCATTATAATTACAGACAAATTAACGAGGATATTTTTGGGAAAGCTTACGAAACCTGGATTGCTGAAAACAGAAAAGACGAAGGAATATATTATACTCCGGTTGATATTACTGAATATATGTCTAAAAAAATCGTAGATGTTTTATTTGAAATTCCAGTTCAAAATATAATCAGCGAATTAAAACAATCAAATCCCAATTATGAAAAACTAAATTTATTAATAGAAGATTTTCTTAGTATTAGAGTAATTGACAGCACTTCTGGCAGTGGCAGCTTTCTAATTAAGGTTTTCAGGAATATTTTCAATTATTACCAGCTACTTAATGATGCTACACGATGGGTCGAAAAAATCAGTAAAGATGATTTATTTGATGTTCCAGAAAATATTAAATTCATTATTAATTTTAGGAAAAAATTAAGCTTTGACGAAGGCAATGAAATTGTGCAAATATCAAAAATAATTCTTCATCATATATTTGCTGCTGATAAAGATGAAAGAGCTATTGATACTGCAAAAGTAAATCTTTGGAAAGAAGCAATCAAAATTCATCCGAATATTTATAATTTCAGGAAACTTGAAGAATTTCAAATTCATATTTTGCCAAACCTTGAAATGAACTTTATTCGAGGTGATTCTTTAATTGATTATGATTTTTCCAAGCAAATAGAAATTATAACAAATGAGTTTAAAAATGAAATAATTAAGCTTCACGAAATTAGAGATGAATATTTGAGTAATCCTTTTACACCAGAAATTATTATAGAATTTAAAGAAATTAAAGAAAAAATAAGAAAAAGATTATTAGAAGAAGATTCAAACTTTAAAAATACATTATTTTTCCCACTTGAGTTTTTCTATTGCTTTTTCGAAAAAGATGGAAGTCCATTAACAGAAGAAAAACACGGCTTTTCAGGTATAATAAGTAATCCTCCCTGGGAAGCAATAAAACCAGTAAAAAAGGAATTTGCCAAACAAGGTAAATATGAAATGGATGTTCTGCATTTCAATAAATGGTTTAAGGAAAAACTTACAAACGATACAGAATTTTCTAATGAATGGAAAAATTATAATGATTTTTATGTAAGATATTCTGAATTTTTATACGAAAAATACAAGTTACAATCAAGTGGCGACCCAAATTACTATAAATTCTTTATTGAAAGAGATTTTCAATTAATAAAACAAAATGCTTACTTCTGCCTGCTTGTCCCTTCTGGTTTTCAAACCGATGCCGGCTCTATTTTACTAAGAGATTTACTTATAAATCAATACACATTAAATGAAATAAAGTCTTTTGAAAATAGGGGGTATTTTGCACCAGACAAAAAATTTAAAGTAAAATTATTTCCAGAAGTTGATAATCGTTTTAAATTCTCAATTGTTTTTGCACAAAAAAAGCATAGAGATGAAACAGATTTTAATGCAAAATTCTATATGCGTCATCCTAATGAATTGAAAGAAAATGATATAATTTGTTACGACATTGACAAAATAAAAAAATTCTCTCCCCAAACTATTTCAATAATGGAATTTAGAACTGAAAGGGATTACGAAATCTGTTTGAAAATTAGAGGAGAATACAAACTATTTGCAGAAACTCATTTCAAATTAAGAAGAGAATTGGATATGACTAACAACAGTAACTTGTTTAATAGCATTAATGATATTCAGAAGCAAAAAGGAGTGCCATTCTTACGTCTATACGAAGGAAAAATGATTCATCAGTTTACTTCATCTTATGCCGAGCCACGCTATTTTATAAAAGAAATTGAGGCAAGAAAAGTATTATTTAAAAAAGTACTGCATAGAATAAAACAAGAAAATGAATTAACAGCAGAAGAATTTAAAAAGCTAATTATACCTGATGATTTACTAATGGATTACCAGACATATCGTTTCGTTTATAGGGCTATTGCAAGTTCAACAAACGAAAGGACTTTGATTAGTTCAATTGTCCCTCCAAAAGTATTTATTGGCCATTCAATGAACTATATTGTTAATTTAATGTATGCCATTGAAGATAATAAAGTAACGTCTCATATTGTTTCTAATCAGGATTTAATTTATATTTTATCATTATTTAATTCTTTAACACTAAATTATTATGTTCGCAATAAGGTATCAGCAAATTTAACTATGAATTTCATTAACGAGCTTCCAATTGCTGAAACAAGTGAAGAAATCAAGGAAAAAATTGTTGAACTT
This sequence comes from uncultured Hyphomicrobiales bacterium, assembly GCA_964499465.1. Taxonomy (GTDB): domain Bacteria; phylum Bacteroidota; class Ignavibacteria; order Kapaibacteriales; family UBA2268; genus JAAYJM01. Next base: position 8,977 of record CAZCLJ010000023.1, on the reverse strand, counting down.
GGTTTTAATTTGCTTTGTAAAAAAAGCATTAAACCGGATTTTGAAGATTTAAAAAATGAACTTGGTATTAACAAAGAAATAAATAAAGATGAAATTGAAATACGGGCAGAATTAGAAATCATCATTGCAAAGCATTTATACAAACTTAGCTTTGACGACTGGCAGTATATTTGCTCAACATTTACTTTTGGAAGCGAAAGCGACACTAAAGCAGAATTAGATGATATTATTTCAAAAAGTTTAAATTTATGGGAAAATTTTTAAAATTTTTAAGTTATACTATCAGTTTGCTGATGGTATTACTATTGTCAAATATTTTAATTATTAGTTCTGAAATTATAATTTCATCGTAGAATGAATAAACCAAATTCTTATTTCAAAATTTCTTCTAAAGCAACTTCAATATCACTGTAAATAAATTTGAAATTCTTTTCTATAGCGACTTTTGGAACTGCACGGGTGCTTCCCAAAACTATTGCTGCCTGTTCGCCTAACATCATTTTCAATGCAAATTCTGGCACATTTCCAATAACAACTTTTTTTAGTATTTTTCCGATTGATTTTGTTAATTGATTCATCTGCACTGGGTTTGGAGCAGCGCAATTCACTTTTCCCCTAATATTTTCATTTTCTATTGACCAAACAAACAAATTAACTAAATCATCAATATGAATCCAGGGAACCCATTGCTTCCCATTTCCCGGAACACTTGAAAAACCCGCTTTGAACGGCTTTAGCATTTGCGGCAAAGCACCTTCGCTTTTGTCTAAAACAACTCCTATTCTTGGAATTACAGTTCTACAAAGATGTTCTGCTCCGAAAGCTGCTTTTTCCCATTCAATACAAACATTTGCAAGGAAATCACTGCCCGGCTTGGCTTCTTCAGTCAAAATCTCATCTGCTCTGCTTCCGTAGTATCCAACAGCTGATGCAGATATAAAGCATTTTGGAGGAATGTTCATTTTAGAAATTGCCTTCACAATTAGATTAGTGCTTTTTATTCTGCTTTCAAGAATTAATTTCTTATATTCTTTTGTCCATTTAGAGCCGGCAATGGATGCGCCAGCAAGATTAATGATTGCTTCGGAATTGCTGCCGATTTCGAGCAATTCTTCAGTGTTTTTTTCAGAAAATTCTATAAATTTTGGGAATGGTTCATCAAAGGAATATTTTTTATTTTTATCCCTTGTTAGTATAAAAACAGAAAAGCCCTTTCGCTGAAGGGCTTTTGTAAGTTTTTTACCAATGAATCCAGTTCCACCGCTGATTAAAACGTTTTTCATTTTGTCTCCAAAAGTCTTGAAATAATATCGCTGTGAGAAACATTATCGGCTTCTGCATTGAAGTTGGTTACAATTCTGTGCCGCAGGACTGGCAAGGCAATAGCTCTGACATCATCAATATCAGGAGTGAATTTTCCGAGCATTGCAGCACGAGATTTTGCTCCGAGTATTAAGTATTGAGAGGCACGGGGACCAGCTCCGTAGCTTATAAAATCTTTTATGAACTGAATACTGCCGTTTGTTGGACGGGTAGAATGAACTAATTTAACAGCAAACTGAACGACATTGTCTGCAACTGGTATTCTTCTTATAAGATGTTGGAATGAAATGATTTCTTCAGCACCAATAACTTTTTTTACATCTGGAACGTGCATTACTGTCGTAGTTTTTACAATGTCCATTTCTTCTTCAAAAGAAGGATAATCAAGCCAGATGTTGAACATAAACCTATCAAGTTGTGCTTCTGGCAAAGGATATGTTCCTTCCTGCTCAATAGGATTTTGAGTAGCGAGGACAAAGAACGGTTCTGTAAGCTTATAGGTCGTTCCGGCAGCAGTAACTTCGTGTTCCTGCATAGCTTCGAGCAGGGCAGATTGCGTTTTTGGAGGTGTTCTGTTGATTTCGTCAGCAAGAACGATATTAGCAAAGACGGGACCTTTTACAAATCTAAACTGCTTTTGTCCGGTTGTTACATTTTCTTCAATAACTTCGTTGCCAGTTATATCGCCGGGCATTAAATCAGGAGTAAATTGAATACGATTGAACTTCAGATTCATTGCCTTTGCCAAGGTGCTAATGAGTAATGTTTTTGCAAGCCCCGGAACGCCGATTAAAAGGCAGTGGCCACCTGCAAACAACGATAAAATCAATTCTTCGATTATTTGATGCTGTCCTATGATTACTTTGCCTATTTCGTTGCGGACATCTTTTATTGCTTTTGAAAATTCTTTAATTTGTTCGATTTCGTTTTGACTGCTCATCTTCGTTTATTTTCTTAATTATTCAATGCTTAAAAGAACTATGACGAATAAAGTATTTCAAAATTGAAAATATTTTTATTTTTATTTGAAAGAAGAAAAAACGTTTGAATTTCTTAGGAAAATAGAAAAATATTTTTTAAATTAAATAATAGAGATTAGCAAGATATGAAAATTAAAAAAACGAAAAAAAGTTTTTAATGGTAGTTCTTAAAATTAAATTTTCCCTGTCATTCCGAACCCCCAGATAAAGGAAGTGCTTTATTTAAATAGAGATGACATCACTTAACACAGTCATTCTGAACGAAGTGAAGAATCCAGAAAAATATCTATAAACCACAACTCTCTGGATTCTTCACTTCGTTCAGAATGACCGACAAAAAAGATGTTATTGGCAAACGAAGCGAAGAATCTCAAATGTAGTGGAAACAATGACTTGTGAGATTTCTCGCTGCGCTTCGAAATGACATTTAAATAAGAATTTAAAATAACTATATAAATATTTATTATGAAAGCATTTAATACAATTTTAGTTCTGCTTTTTGCTTTGAGTTTTTCTGCTTTGGCTCAAAGTTTAACTTTATTTGATATTGACACAACGAATTTCCCGACAATGAGAGCAAAGTTTTATGCTTTCGATAAAAACGGGAATCAAATTACTAATTTTAATCCATTGGATTTTGAAGTGAAAGAAAATGGAGAGCAAAGGAATGTTACTTTTGTAAGTTGCCCTGCTTCCAAACCCCCATTACCTATTTCGAGTGTATTAGTAATGGATGCTTCCGGCTCTATGAAAGGGAATAATTTGGATTTGGCTAAACAGGCAGCTAATGCTTGGATTGAAAGAATGCAACTTGGTATTTCTGAATGTGCTATTACAGCATTTAATGAAAAAAATTACTTGATTCAGGATTTTACCACTGATAAAAATAAATTAATTAGTGGAATTAGTTCTCTTTTTGCTCAAGGCGGAACTGATTATGATGCAGCTTTGTATGAACCTATAGCAGGCGGCTTGCTAATAACTAAAAATGCAAAGCATAAAAGAGTAATTGTTTTCCTTTCAGATGGAATGCCAAACAATGAACCTCAAACCAATCAGATTATAAGTGAAGCAAATCAGCAGTATGTAAGTATTTATTGCATTACTCTAAATATGCTATGCCCTCAAAGTTTGAAAGAAATTGCTGATAAAACAAATGGAATGTGGTTTGAAAGCATAATGACTGTTGAAAAAGCAGTTCAAATTTATCAACAAATCTTACATATTGCTCAAGGATTGGACGCTTGTTCGATAGAGTGGCAAAGCGAAAATGCTTGTTTGCTAAGTAAAATTAGCACAAATATTTTACTTAAACCGCATCAAATCTCATCGAACATTGTCTATAATTTACCAGGTAACGCTATTACTAATCTATATTTTGAACCAGAATGTATCAAATTCTTTAGAGCAATTAATGATACTTGCGCCAAAATAACTGTAACAGCAAATAATTCTAATTTTAGTATTACAAACATTAAAGTTACAAATCCAGCTTTTAGAATTGAGCCAGTAAGTTTTAATCTTCAAAAAGGCGAAAGCAAAGAACTGACAATTTGCTATACGCCTACAGATAGCGGATATACATTTTGCAAATTTGAATTGGAAAATGACTTATGTCCAGCTTATTTTTATGCAAGTGGTGGCTTTCCCGGAATTAAATCAAACATACAAACTCTTAAATTGATTAAACCTAATGGCAATGAAGAATTTGTTGTTGGTGCTGATACAACTATTACTTGGGAAGGTGTTTTGCCTGATGAGAAAGTAAAAATTGAATATAGCACAAATAATGGTATTGATTGGATAACAATTATAGATTCCATTCCTGGGTTTAATTATAACTGGAAAGTTCCTAAAACTCCAAGCAATCAATGCCTTGCAAGAGTTACTGCACTTAAACCGATAGAAGAAAGGTTAATTGAAATGGTGTTAATTCCAAAAGGGTCATTTATGATGGGAAATACTGGTTCCTTTTCCGGATATAATGAAGAAAAACCAGTTCATAAAGTAACAATCAGAGGGGATTTCCTAATGAGCAAATATGAAATTACCCAAAAGCAATACACTGCTTTATCAGATACAAATCCAAGCATACATAAAGGAGACAATTTACCTGTTGATTTTGTGTATTGGAGTGGGGCAATTGAATTTTGTAATAAACTGAGCGATTTGGAAGGATATTTCAGATGCTATAGTAAAGTTGGGAACAAAGTTATTTGTGATTGGGCTGCCAACGGCTACCGCCTTCCAACTGAGGCAGAGTGGGAATATGCCTGCAAAGCTGGAACAGAAACTGATTTTTATAGTGGTCCTTTAACACATAATGAATATTTAATTATTGATTCAAATCTTAATAAGATAGGTTGGTATGGTTGCAATTCTGGAGGAAAATCCAATGAAGTAGGATTAAAGCAACCAAATGCTTTCGGATTGTATGATATGAGCGGCAATGTGCGTGAATGGTGCTGGGATTTTCAAGATAATTCATATTATACTGTGCAGGAATTAACCGACCCCAAAGGACCAGATGATGGTATTTATCATATTATTAGAGGTGGATGTTGGGCATCAAAAGCTGAAGAATGCCGCTCTTCATATAGAAAATATGCTCTAAATTTTTTCGGTTTCCGCGTTGTTCGTGTTCCTTAATTGAAAGAGAAAAGATGTCCAACACTTTCCCAAGTATTGGACATCTGAAAGGGATGCAATGAAATTTTATAAAAATACATATTATCACATATACAACAGAGCGAATAACGAGGAAGCTCTTTTTCGCTCAGATGTTTCTCACTTCGTAACCAAGACATCGTAGTTTGTCATTCTGACATCCGTCAGAATGACACTTTTAGTTATGTCATCTCCTTTTAAATAAAGCACTTTCTTTATCAGGAAATTCGAAATGACATAAAAATCGGAATAAAAACGAATAAGTATAAAATGAAATACTAAAAATATATAATATTTTTATTTTTTAGGAAAATAGAAAAATATTTTTTAAATTAAATAATAGAGATTAACAAAATATGATTAAATAAAAAAAACGAAAAAAAGTTTGTAAGATTTTCAACGCATTTTAAATAATACAAGGAAATTTAAAATAACTATATAAATATTTATTATGAAAGCATTTAATACAATTTTAGTTTTGATTTTTGCTTTGAGCTTTTCCGCTTTTGCTCAAAGTTTAACTTTATTTGATATTGATACAACGAATTTCCCTACAATGAGAGCAAAGTTTTATGCTATCGACAAAGACGGGAATCAGCTTCGACCTTCAATAAACGAACTCACTTTAACTGAAGATGGAGAGGAAAGAACAATAACGAATGTAAGCTGCCCGGAACCGGTGCCAGCAATAGATATTTCGAGCGTTTTAATTATGGATGCAAGCGGTTCGATGGCTGAAGGAAATCCAATCAGATTGGATTTAGCAAAAACTGCTGCAACTGCATGGATAAATGGTTTGCCAACTACTAAATCTGAATGTGCAATTACTTCTTTTGATGGTGGGAATTATTTTATTCAGGATTTTACAACAAACAGACAATTATTGTTAAAAAAAGCAAATTCTCTGTTTGCTCAAGGCGGAACTGACTACAACAAAGCACTAATAGAGCCATTAGCAGGCGGCTTAATTATCACAAAATCAGCAAAATATAAAAAAGTTTTAATTATGCTTACAGATGGTTTACCAAATTTTGAACCAAGAGTTAATGAAATTATTTCAGAAGCAAATAGGCAGAATGTTATCATATATGCAGTTACTCTTAATATGCTATGTCCTCAAAATCTGAAAGATATTACAACAAAAACTGGGGGATTATGGTTTGAAGATATAACAACACTTGAGAAAGCAAAAGAAGTTTATCAATCAATTTTAAAACATTCAACAGGTAATCAACCATGCACAATAGAATGGCAGAGTGGGATTTCTTGCATAGCTGGAATTACTAATGTTGAATTACGCATTACGAATTTATATTTAGAAGGAACAACTAACTATCAGAGTTCGAATTCAATTGTAGCGAAGTTAGAGTTTAATCCAAGAAGTTTAAAATTTGATAATCCTACACTGGGAATAACTACACCGCCGCAGACAGTAATAGTAACAGCTCTAAATGCTGACTTTGCAATTAGCAATATTTCAATAAAAGTTCCTGTTGGCTTTGATATAAATCCGAAGAGTTTTAATTTAAAAACAGGTGAGAGCATAGAACTTACAGTAACATATACACCAGCAGACAGCGGCTATACCTATTGCAGGTTTGATGTAGATTGCACTCCCTGTCCGACAAGATTTTATGTCGGTGGTGGTTGGAAAGGCAAGAAACCGACTATACGAACAATAAAGCTATTGCATCCGAATGGAGGAGAGGTATTTGTAGTTGGAAGTGATACAGTGATTACATGGGAAGGAGTGTCCCCTGATGAACTTGTAAAGCTTGAGTACAGCACTAACAACGGAATGAATTGGATTACAATAGCCGACTCAGCAATTGGTTTAAGTTACAATTGGCGTGTTCCGAAGACTCCGAGTAATCAATGCATTGCAATGGTAACAGCAGAGGCGAAAAGTGGAGCAAATTTTAATATAGAAATGGAATTAATCCCTGCCGGCACATTCCAAATGGGAAATACAGGAGCATATTCAGGTTGGGACTGGGAAAAGCCGGTTCATACTGTAACAATCAGCAGGGAATTTTTAATGAGCAAATACGAAATAACGCAGAAGCAGTATGAAAAGGTAATGGGAACTAATCCGAGCAATTTCAAGGGTGAGAACTTGCCAATAGAGATGGTTAGTTGGTATGAAGCGGTAGAATTTTGCAATAAGCTTTCTGATATAGAGGGTTTGGACAGGTGCTATAGCTGGAGTGGAACAATTATAGTATGTGATTGGGCTGCCAACGGCTACCGCCTTCCAACTGAGGCAGAGTGGGAATATGCCTGCAAAGCTGGAACAACAACTGACTTATATAGCGGAAGTTTAACAAATTCTTATTGCAATCCAATTGATATCAATTTGGACAGGATTGGTTGGTATTGCGGGAATGAATTTACGAAAATCAGAAAAGTAGGGCAGAAAGAACCGAACGCTTTTGGTTTATATGATATGAGTGGGAATGTATGGGAGTGGTGCTGGGATGGGTATGAAGATTACACAAGTGAAGTTGTTACAGACCCTAAAGGTGCGAGTTCGGGCTCTTCCCGCGTGTGCCGTGGCGGTGGCTGGAACGGCGATGCATTCTTCTGTCGGAGTGCATACCGCGACGAAGGCTACATTCCAGAAAGGCATGAATACTATATAGGTTTCCGCGTTGTCCGTAATCCTTAATCGAAAAAAAATGAAGCAAAGAAAAACCTTCCGAAGGTTGTAAAATAGTTATATGTCCAACACTTAAGAAAGTGTTTGACATCTGGAGAATAAAAAGAGAAAAGATGTCCAACACTTTCCCAAGTGTTGGACATCTGAAGAATGCAAGATGTAAGAGTAAAAGATGTCCAACACTTTCCAAAAATAGATGTCCAACACTTTCCAAAGTGTTGGACATCTGAAGAATGCAAAGAGAAAAGATGTCCTACACTTTCCAAAAATAGATGTCCAACACTTAAGAAAGTGTTTGACATCTGGAGAATAAAAAGAGAAAAGATGTCCTACACTTTCCAAAGTGTTGGACATCTGAAGAATGCAAAGAGAAAAGATGTCCTACACTTTCCAAAGTGTTGGACATCTGGAGAATAAAAAGAGAAAAGATGTCCTACACTTTCCAAAGTGTTGGGCATCTGAAGAATTAAGAATTATAGTAAGGGATACAATGAAATTTTATGAAAATACATATTATCACATTTACAACAGAACGAACAACGAGGAAGTTCTTTTTCGTTCAGAAGAGAATTATTTGTATTTTCTAAAAAAATACAGATTTTATCTTGAGGAATATATAGAGACAGTAGGTTATTGCCTGATGCCAACACATTTTCATTTTTTAGTGAGAGTAAGAAGCATTTCAGAAGATGCAAGAGTGAAGATGTCCAACACTTTCCCAAGTGTTGGACATCTGGAAAAGCAAGATGTTGGAAATCTTATAAGCAGAGCTATGCAAACCTTACAAAGTTCATATACAAAAGCCATAAATAAACGATATAACCGGCACGGTAGCTTGTTCCAAGCCCATTTCAACGCCAAGTCCGTTCCATCGGACAGATATTTGATAACTTTGCTTACTTATATACATCAGAATCCAGTGAGGAATGGTTTAGTAAAAAGGGCTGAAGAATGGTTATTTTCAAGCTATCAGGACTATATTGATTTGAGAAATGGAACTTTACCAAGTAAAGATATGATTTTGGGAATGATTAAGAAAGATGAATTGAGGGAAATGACTAAGAGAATTATATTAATTGAACCTTCTTAAAATAGTTAGATGTCCAACACTTAAGAAAGTGTTGGACATCTGAAGATGCAAGAGGTAAAAGATGTCAAACACTTTCCCAAGTGTTGGACATCTGGAAAAGAAAAGAGTAAAGATATCCAACACTTTCTTAAGTGTTGGACATCTGGAAAAGAAAAGAGTAAAGATGTCCAACACTTTCCCAAGTGTTGGACATCTGGAAAAGCAAAAGAGTAAAGATGTCCAACACTTTCCCAAGTGTTGGACATCTGGAAAAGAAAA
>CAZCLJ010000022.1:0-28716 GCA_964499465.1 uncultured Hyphomicrobiales bacterium | reverse complement strand
GCACTACTACTCTATATTTACTTCATTTTATCTACTAGGAAAGTTGAGTTAGTAATTACAAACCAATGACTAATGACAAATAACTACTAAAATATTTTTCCAAGAGCGAACTCAATCTTTACGAGGCAATCCTACTAACTCCTTTATTTTCGTTATTGGGACAGGAGTTCTGAAGCTATATACTTTTATGGCTTCCATCGCAAAATGGAGGATTTTTAGTTTGTTTGCAGGCACATAACCACACTTGCTTCTTTTCTTCAAGTTCAAATGGAAGTGGATTGAATTCGCTTCCTTTATGGCTTCCATCGCAAAATGGCTGTTTAGAGGATTTCCCACAAGCACACCAATAGTATTTTCCTGCTTCCAATTCTAAAGCTATTGGGCTTTTTCGTGCTACTTCACCTTTCATTTCTTTCTCCTTTTTAATTACAAAATCTATTTTTAAATTACAAAAAATAAATCAATAATAAAAAATTAAAAATAATTAATTAAATTTGAAAAATTTTTGAAATCAATATTGGAGAAATGATGAATCAACCTTCTAAAATTTCAGTTTGGATGACTCAATCCCGGGTTAATTTCCTTTTGTTAGCAGTTGTTTTGGTTCTTATTGGAATTGCACTGGCAGTTAAATTTCCTATTCCAAACGGAACAGATTTAAGCGTATTAAATATTATTTTAATGCTTATCGGGAATGTGCTGGCTCACGCCTCAGTTAATATGATTAACGATTATTTCGACTATAAATCAAAAATAGATTTCGAAACTCCAAAAACTCCTTTTAGTGGCGGAAGTGGTATGCTTATTAAAGGTTTAACTAGACCAAAAGAAGTTTTTTGGGTTGGAACGATTATTATGCTAATTGCCTTGGCTATTGGAATATACTTTGCAATTACTGCACACTGGTCATTATATTTAATTATTGCTATCGGTGCTTTAACGATTTATCTTTATAATAATCTTTTTGCAAAAATACTTTTAGGAGAGTTTTTTACTGGTTTAACACTTGGCACTTTCGTAGTTCTTGGGACTTATATTGGTCTTACTGCCACTCCAGAAATGAGTTTAAGCTTGGTATTTCCACTTGAAGTTGTCCTTATTTCTATTCCTCCCGGAATATTAACTTTTCTACTTTTATATTTAAATGAAATTCCAGATGCAGAAGCAGACAAACGTGGTGGACGCTTTCATTTAATTATACTACTTGGAAAAAAGAAAGCTGCAATTTTTTATGGAGTAGGTCTGGTTTTGACTTATCTTGTTATTATCATTACACCAATAATCAGCATTTCTGGATATTTTATCTATTTAGGATTGCTAACCATTCCTTTGGCGGTGAAGTCCAGCGTTACTGCAATTAAAAACTATAATAATTTAGAATTACTACTTCCTGCTATGGGAGTAAATATTCTTGTAGTATTAGTTACAGATTTACTCCTTGCAATTGGAGTTTTTATTGGGTAAGGAAGTTCTTTATTTCAATGGAGAAGACATAAGGTTTAGATTGTTTAGATTTTAAACTTTCGCAAAGTTAAGAAACTCGTGCGAAAGTATTTAGTTCTTTTTACTATGCGAATGTTTCTTTACTTTTATATAGTTTGAAAAACCAGTAAGCAGATGTCCAACATCTCGGAGATGTTGGACATCTTTATCTAAATCTGTATTACTTTTGAATTATCATCTTTGTGGTTGTTGTTTCATTACTACTTCTTAAAACTACATTATAGAAGCCATTCAATAAATTAGCAGCATTGAACTCAATTCTGTGATTACCAGCATTAAAGTTCTTAGTAACAACATTAGAAATCATTTCGCCATTCATTGAATAAATACTAATTTCAGTATTTCCTTCATTAGCTAAACTAAATTCAAAAACAGCAGTTGAATTTACTGGATTTGGTAAAGTAATAATATAAAATGAAGAAAGATTTTCACTGCTTAAAGTTGCTTTTGCGTTATATATTGCATTGGTTTTAAATTGTAAATGACTATAATTTTCACCACTTGTAATTTCATTAATATTAATTAAAGAAATGTCTTTTAATTCATCGGTTGAAGAATTATAGAGTTTAAGCGATAAATACTCATCAGGATAAGCGCCATCAACATCAGCAGTAATGTCATTATCTCCCCAAATAGTTATAGCAGCAATGCCATCATTAACAGCACCTGAGCCAATTAATTCATTGTTAATATTATAAACTCCGATTTCATTGCCATTTTTAATTCCTTCGCAATTTAGAATTAAAGTAGCATCATTACCTGTATTACTTATAATTGGTGTTAGATAACGGGCAAGAGGTGTAATTTTTTCATCTGAGTTTGCTTTTCTGGCTGAATTTGCAGGATAAGTAAGGGTTGCATTTGAGCTAAGATAGAAGAAATAACCTTGCTTAGGTTGCATATTTCCGAGTGTATTAATACCAAAAATAGGACTATATATTCCACCAGTACCATTCTTTACTAATGTTAATGAACCACTTAAACTTGTTAAAGCAGTTAAAGGACTCATCGGATTATTTCTTAAATAAGAAGAAAGGTTCCAACCATTATTCATATTAATTGGATTCAATTCTGGCTGAACAGGTATGCCGGAAATTGTAAGAATAGTTGGATTAAAGGCAAATACCTGATAGCCATGATTAATATTCCAATTTCCAATTGAGTTCAGCCCCCAAGCAGGAACATACATTTGTCCTAAATTGTTCTTTACAATTCTAATAGAAGGTAAAATTGAAGAAAAGATATTTGGCATTAACTGATTTTCTGGAACAACATAACTTGAAATGGTATTCCAACCATTGATTAAATTAATATTAATTGTCTGTGTTAAATCAGTGGTAATGCTTTGGACGATTGAAAAACCACTAACTTCATAGTTTACCGGACCTATTGAAAAAGTAGCAACTGCAGGGTATTCCACTTCCTCTAAACCATCCCAAATCCTGAAAGTAAATGGTTCGCCAACAGCAAAACCATCTTTTTCCGGAGTATTTGGATTATCTCCCCAAACAATTATTCCTTGAGCATCACCATTCCAAATACCATAACCGCCGCAAGCCCAAACTCCCGGTGAACTTTGATAGAATAAACCAATAGCATCGTTAATGGATATTTCTCTGCCTGAAACGTTAATATCACAGTCAAGAGGAACAAAAATGTTCGCACTATTACCTGTTTCTGTTATTACTATCCAGGGGACTGCAGGAGCATTAATTGTAGTAAATGACCATATTTCTGACCAACCACTTAAATTACCTTCAAAATTCTGTGCCTTTACACGCCAGTAATAAGTTGTCTCATAATTTAAGTCTAAAAGGGTTGAAAATGAAGTCTGAACTGTTGTTACTGATAAAATTAAATTACTGAAATTAGCATCTAAAGATAATTCAGCAGTATAAGTATCAGCATCAGTTACATCATACCAGCTAAATAAAGGATTTAACAGAATTCCAGTAGATTCATTTAACGGACTGAGAAGTTGTGGAGCATCAAGAGGTGCTAAAGTAGTGAAACTCCAGCCATCTGACCATGTTGATAATTTTCCTGTTGCAACACTTTGCACTCTCCAATAATAAATTGTTGATGGAACTAATGGATGATAATTCTGCCAGTTTGTGCCGTCAATTTTATTGTCATCAAAAATTATATTAGTAAACTCCACGTCAGTAGCAATTTGAATACGATAAGATTCTACATTCAAACTTTCTTCCCAAGTAAAATTATTATTAATAATAATATCAATTGCATTATTTTCAGGTGATACCAAAACAGGTGGAGCAAGCACTATGTCGTCATAATACTCATAAGCGCCTATTGATGGAATTGTTAACCTTTCGTTACCAAGGTAATCAAATGTATAGTCACCAAGATAAATACCCTGAGCAATTAAAGGAGAAGTGGCTTCGATGAAAAGAGGATAATTTGGAGAAAATTGCGGATTTTCAGACATAGAATTTGCATCCTGGGTAGTAGCAGTTTGCCAAGCTTCAAGTGTTGTTATGTTAGCTCCAAGATAGCCCAATACTCCATAATTTCCACTTGCATAATAATCATTATTATCAATCAATGTGAAATTTGCTGCAGGAACCTGTGAATATATTGCATAAGAATTTGAACCAGTTAATCCAACTAATGAATTTGAAAAAACATTATTTCTTATATCAAGATTAGTAGGAATTGGAGCATTATTATTTATCATTAATGCAGCAGACAAAGTGCCTGAGGTGCCAGTTGGTATTTGGTCACCATAAAGATTTACAGAATTAAAATAGACTTTGTGGTCTATTCCAGATTGGATTCTAATTCCAAATGGATTGGTTGTTAAATTCGTTGCTGAATAGTTTGGTGATTTTAAATCGTAAATCACATTATCTACAATTTTAACATTAGAAGTATTAGTTCCATTTGAAATTAAAATTCCGTTTACACCATTATTATTAAGTTCGTAAAGAGAGTGAATTTTATTTCTATATATAAAAGCATCATTGCAACCTGTTCCAATTTCAATACCAGTCATAAAAGAATAAGTCGAAGCATTGAAATCATGAATATAATTCTTTGTTATTAATGCACTGGGACAGTTTTCTATATTGATTCCCCTGTAGTTTATTCGTTGTGATGAAACTGTTGAGCCAATATCATTTCCAATTATAGTTAAGTTTTGATTATAACCTGTAGCAGTTTGGACGCCTTTAGCAAGGATACCCCAATAGGCACTGTTAATTTCATTATCAATGATGGAAATATAATTATTAGAAGCACCATTTGATGTTATATTTGCTGCTCCGCCAATAACTAATGCATAAGAAGAAGAGTAATCAGCTGAACCGCCGGAAATAATACAATTACGAATTATGATATTTTCACAGCCCATTCCCTCACCTAAACTCGAAACTCTGATTGCGGCTGATATTGCATAATTGTTATTGTTCTTTATCATTAAATTATTTCCTTCATCATCAATTCTACCATCAATAATAACTCTTTTAACACCATTTAGGACAATGACTCCAGTATTTGGGAAATTACCCTGAATTGACTTGAAAGATTCATAAGGTGAAATTGTAAGATAATAATCACCACTACCAACTTCACTCCACTGGTTTAAAACGGCCGGGTATGGCTCAACAACATCACCGACTACAACCAAATTTGTATTGCCATTTAAACCAAGCAGTTCAATATCGTTAAATGCCTGATAAAATGATGAATATAAACCACCTTCGCCTACGGTGTATTCTCCGCTGAAATATGTGCGTAATTGCCTTCTACCCTCGGGAGCAGTAATAGTAGGAACATAATTTACACCATTAATTTCAAATCCGGTACATTCTGCATCAACAAAATCCATATTAATTGCATTTGAAGAAGTAGTATATGTTAGCCAAAAGTAATTTGCCCCGGGTAAAAGTTCAAGATTGCCTGTTACTGTAAATTCTTCTTCAGGACTTAAAGTAGCTCCATATTGATTTTCAGTTGAAAAATAAAGTGAAGAACCAGTATAAAATACTTTTATTTCACTAACATCAATTTCTGGATACATTGTTCCATTCATATTGAATGAAATACTGTTTAGTTCTAATGGATTGTCAGTTCCTCTTGTTATAATTTTTACCAAAATCATTTCCTGAGTAGTATCTCCAATCATAATTGGGTCGAAATTATATTGCTCTGTATTGCTTAAAAGATAGCTCATATTACCTGAAGAAATATTTTCATAAGCACCAATAGTTGGTTTAGTGTATCTTTCTGTTTGAAGAATATCATTAGGAAATCCTTCAATTTCAGTACCAGCAAGAATTAATGGTGAGCTATAAAGTGGGAATAAATTATCATCAGCAGTATAAAGTGGAGAATATGAACTAGAATTTTTGTCCATTCCACAAGCTGCCTGCCACTCCTGTAAATTTAGTTTTATTCCTCCAAAATATCCAAATACTGCATAAGGACCTGATGAATAATAATTATTATTGTCAATCTTGAAATAACTGCTTGCTAAAGTTTCAGAATAAATCGCATAAGACTCAGACCCATTAATACCAACAAAAGAATTGGTTAGAGAGTTATTACGAATGTCAAGATTAGTATGGGTGTTTGTTCCAATAATTGCAAGAGCTGCTGAACGAGTTCCACCATTGCAAGGAAAAGGAGGTTCACCGTAAAGATTAACGCTATTAAAATATACCTTGGCACTATCTCCGCCTCTAATACAAATCCCAAAAGGAGTAAAAGTTCCTATTGTTGTTTTATTATTATCTCCGCTTATATCATAGACAACATTGTTTACAATAGTATATTTGGTTCCGTTAGCTTGCACATCAATTCCAGATGCTCCTGTTATTGATGGCATAAACATACTGCTTGCACCCTTTAGTTTAATATTATGGATATAATTATTGGAGATAACAGAATTTGCAAAATTTCCTCTTACCGTAATGCCATAAGCTGTAAATGAACTTGGATTGTATATACTATGGATATGATTTTTATTTATCGTGGAATTAATGATGTTTTGCACATCTATACCATTAAAACCAATACGTAAACCTGTATTTGTTGAGCCAATTTCATTTCCTTCTATAATATTATTTTCATTTAAACCAGTTGTTGCAACTCCTCTAACAAAAATTCCGTAGTAAGCCCTTGTTATTACATTATTAATTATTGATAAATTATGATTATGAGCTCCGGTTGAAGAAGCGGAGAAAGTAGTTCCTCCAGCTAATATTCCAAAACTTGTTGTAAATATTGGACTTCCGCCATTTATATTGCAATTTCTTATCGTTACGTTTTCACACCCTAGAGCTGTCCCCAAACTTATTAATCGAATAGCTGCTGAAGTTGAGCCAGTATTGTTATTTTGAATAGTAAGGAAATTCCCTTCACCGTTAATTCTACCATCAATAATAACTCTATCAGCACCATTTAGAACAATTATACCATTGTTTAAATTTCCTTCAATAGTCCTCATCTCGACAGATGGTTTTATAGTCAGGTAATAACCACCAATCCCAACTTCTGACCACTCGTTAATAATGGCAGGAGATGTTTCTGTGATATTACTTATAATTTCAAATGTAGTGTTACCGCTTAATCCTAATGCATTTATTTCATTAAAAGCAGAATATAAATCTGGATAATCTCCCCCACTACCTATTGTATAATTACCATTGAAGGGAACACGAATAGTCTTTGAGCCGACTGGTGCAGTAACCGTTGGAATATAGGAAATTCCTTCAACAGAAATTTCAGTGCATTCTGCATCAATAAAGTTTAGTGGGATTGCGTCTTCTGCTATTGAATAAGTAAGCCAGAAATTATTTGTTAGTGAAACTAATTCCTGATTACCATTAATAGTAAAAGAACCATTTGGATTTTCGACCACCTCACCAAATATTAAATCAGTTGAAAAAACATTTGAACTTCCGGTATAATAAACAACAGCATTCGTTAAATCGGTTTCAGGATTTGTAGAACCATTGGTATTAAGAGTTAAACTTGTTAATTGAAGTGGGTTTAATGCACCTTCCATTACTACTTTAATATTAATGATTGCCTGATTAGTGCTTCCTTGAAGTACAAAACCAGTTAATTGCTCAACAGTGCTTGATTGATATGATTGTTCAACAATAGCCCAAGTATAAACCAGTCCGTTTGTAGGCAGGTTTGTTGTAGCTAATGCACAGGAAGCAGTGTTATTTATGCCCGGAACAGAAGTTTCCCAAGTATTTGTGCCGGTAATAACACTACGATTAATTACATCAGCATTACTTTCGCCACGTAATCCGACCTGAGCTGTTCTGTTGGTTGCATTTTTTGTAAAATTTCCATAACGAAATTCGATTTTATTACCATCTTCGTATAGTTTGATTTGGAAATTGAAGTTATCACCATTTCCTGTAGAGCCAGAAAATTGATAATTCAGCCATTGCATTGTAAAAATGCGGTTTGGTGCTTCTCCTTCAGTTAAATACATCATTTCACCTGAACCAGAAATACCGACAATATTTAAATTTAATGCAGAAACAACATTATTTGTTGTCCCAGTGCTTAAGCAGGAGAAAGAGGTTGCAACAGTTCCACCGAAAGCGAGGAAACCGTCAGTATTTACACTTACCTCTGTAAAGTCTTCTCCCAAATAATTAAAGAAAAAGCCAATTGGAAGCGAATTAAAGCTTTCATTGTTATTTGTGCTTGTTCCGAGAACAATCCCGCCAGTAATTGGAGTGAAAGCATCTACAGAACCCGAAAAAGTATAAATGTTCACCTGAGCATTTACAAACTGCAAACTTATCAGCATCACTATTAATGATGTAATAATCTTAAAACCTTTCATAATTTATCCTTTATGATTGTGAGAAAAACAATTATTGTAATACTCCTTAATTTATTTCATTAAAATAAATTGAGATATTATTCTGTTAATTTTTTCGAAATATCAGAACTCCTAATGCCTCGTAATTTGATATTTCGCAGTCTTGTCATTCTGAACTAAGTGAAGAATCTCACAAGTCATTGCTACCACAGAGTTTGAGATTCCTCACTTCGTTTCGGAATGACACCTTTTCTGTATAATTTGCGAAATTGTTCTTTACGAGGCAAATCTCCTAACTCCTTTATTTTCGTTATGGGGTCAGGAGTTCTGAATATATATCTATGAGAATTTTTTTTATTTTACTCTTTTATTATCATATTAAGTAGTTTTTTGAGTGATTATTTTTAACTCATAATCTTCTATGATTATATTTAAAAAATATTTTTTTATTTATAATATTGAATTTAATAAAATATCTTATACAAGTCAAGTAAATTCTTTAATCACTAATTTCAGAAATCCTGATTCCATAATGAGAATAAAGGTTTTAGGCAATTTGACCCATTAAGAATAATTTTTAATTTTTTTTTAATTTTTTACTCGGGCATTAGTCATTAGTTGATAGTAAAAGTACTAATGACTAATAACAAATGACCTTTAACATTGATAATTCATCCGATGACTTCCCAGTCATCGGATGAATAGACCAGTAACGATTTTAGAATTTAATAAAAAGTAGAGAAAAAACTTAGTTTTTTTAAAGAATTTTAAGCAAACCATTTATAATCAATAAATACTGAATATTATTTTTTAATTTATGAATAATATAGGTTAAATACTATTTTAAAAATGGATTCTGACATTCGTAAGAATGACGCTTTAAGTGGTGTAATCTCAATTTCAGAACTCCTAATGCCTCGTAGTTTGCTATTGCCCAGTCTTGTCATTTCGGAACGAAGTGAGAAATCTCACAAGTCATTGCTACCACAGAGTTTGAGATTCTTCACTTCGTTTCGGAATGACACCTTTTCTGTATAATTTGCGCAGTTGTTATTTACGAGGCAAATCTACTAACTCCTTTATTTTCGTTATGGGGTCAGGAGTTCTGATATTATTCAATAGCTCAGACGTTTTTTTACTTTTAAAACTAAAAGAAGCAAATTTAGGAGATAGTGAAGTCATCGGAGTTTATATTTTCTATAATTTGGTTTATGCACTTTTAGCTTATCCGCTTGGGAACATTGCAGACAAATTTGGACTTAAAAAGACTTTTATTTTTGGTATTTCTATGTTTGTAATCGTTTACTTTGGTATGGCATTTTCCGAAAGCATTATTGCATTTTTAATTCTATTCTTCCTTTATGGAATATATGCTGCTGGAACTGAAAGCATTTCAAAAGCATGGATTACAAATATCAGTAAAAAGGAAGACACTGCTACTGCTATTGGAACTCTTACTGCTTTTCAAAGCATAGCAACTATGCTTGCAAGTTTTATTGCCGGATTGCTTTGGGTGAATTTTGGGACTAAAATTACTTTTATTTCATCTGGAATTATCGCTTTAATTGTAATTTTGTATTTTCTGATTACGAAAATTTCAGAAAGATAAAAGAAGTTTAAATTATAAATTATTCATTGATTTTTAAATTTTGGACAAGTTGAAAATCAATTAGTGCATTTACTGGTTATATGTAAAAATGGTATTTTATAGATGTTTTATCTTCAGAATTCTGTATTTTTGTGTTTTGGTAAGCCGTATTATTATGGGTAAGTTGAATGAATTCATTATTTGAACAAAATGAAGCTGAAAAAGTAAAAAGAGAGTTGATTAATCCTTTAAACAATCTTAATGGTAAAGAATTGAAGCTATCAGCAGGTAAACACAATATTTTACAGGCAGCCATAGTTCAGCATTTTGCATCAAGATTTATAAATAATGGTGTTGTTCTATATCTTGGTGATACTGCTAATAAAAATCTTTATTTAGATGAGACAGTTTTAAATGAATTGGGAATACCAATTGACCAACATAGCAAATTACCAGATGTTGTAATTTTTGATAAAGAAAAAAGATGGTTATTTTTAATTGAGGCAGTTACTTCACATGGTCCTGTTTCTCCGAAAAGACTTTTAGAACTTGAAGAATTTTTAAAGAATTGCAAAGTAGGGAAAGTTTATGTTTCTGCTTTTCCTGATTTTTCTGAGTTTAAAAAACATTCTACAAATATTGCTTGGGAAACAGAAGTTTGGTTAATGGATGCACCTGACCACATGATACATTTTAATGGCGATAAATTTATTGGACCAAGAACTTAAATTTTATAAAAGGATTATTAAATGGCTTTACATATTTTTAAAATTTAGCTGACTGATATAAATAGACAAACTCATTGAAAAATATATAAAACTCTACGTTTATGACAACTAAACTTATGATAACCAACTAATTTAATTATGCTAAATAAAAAAAATACAGAAAAATACTGCGGCACTATTGCCGGAACAAGAGGTTACGAAGGTATAATCAAATTGGTTGATTGTCCCAAAGACATTATTAGTATAAAAGAAGGAGTTCCGGTAAAAATTGGATTTTCACTAAATTTTACTCTGGACTTTACCTTGCTTTCCTTTATAAATGAATATAACCAGGCGTTTATAAAGTTAAAAGAAATAAATAGTAACGAGGAAGTTACCGTATTAAAAGAAAAAGGAATGTTTATTGACGAAGCATATATAAATTATAAAAGTGAAAAATTTTTCGTTGAAGATATAATTGGGTGCAATGTTTTTACAAAACAAAGAAAATTCATCGGTGAAGTAACTGAGGTTTTAATCTTGCCGGCAAATGACGTTTGGGAAATTAGCAATAAAAAGCAAAAAATTATGCTGCCCGTAATTGAAAAAACAATTATTTCAATTGATTTAAAGAAAAAGAAAATTGTTGTCGAATTGCTTGAAGGACTTGAAGATTTATGAGCGAACTAATGAGAATAGATTTAATAGCTGCTGTGCCAGATATTTTCGATTCTGCACTGAACTCAAGCATACTTAAAATTGGACAGGAAAAAGGAATTGTTTCAATATTCAAACACAATTTGCACGACTACGCTGACGATAAATTCAGGCATATTGACGATACTCCATTTGGCGGTGGTGCTGGAATGTTAATCAAATGCAAGCCGGTTTTTAAGTGCATAGAAAAGTTAAAAGAAGAGCGGGAATACGATGAAATTATTTATATGTCTGCCGATGGCGAAACGTTTAATCAATCTATTGCTAATGAACTTTCTTTAAAAAAGAATATAATTATTTTAGCCGGGCATTACAAGGGAGTCGACCAAAGAATCAGAGAAACACTTGTTACCCGTGAAATATCAATTGGAGATTACGTTTTAAGTGGCGGCGAGCTTCCTGCAATAATTCTTACTGATGCAATTGTTCGGTTGCTTCCGGGAATACTCAGCGATGCCGAATCTGCTCTTGACGACTCTTTTCAAGATGGTTTACTTGAAGCACCAAATTACACTAAACCGGCAAATTTCCGCGGAATGAAAGTTCCAGATGTTCTTTTAAACGGAAATCACAGCGAAATAAAAAAGTGGCGACTTGAACAGGCATTAAAAAAAACTGAATTGAGAAGAAAAGATTTGCTGGAGTAGGGAATTAAAAGATGATACCAGTCATTCGTGCAACAAGCTATTCGCATGACATTTCCACTCCTTCCAAAATTGCACTTGGGAAGGAGTTTGTAAAATGAGAGATGTCATAAATCTTATAGATATTTGGCATTTAAGTTGGTTTGTGTTTTATTTGAATTAGTAGTTATATTGACAAAGATTTGCTTTATAGAAGAAATTTTTGTAATTTTCCAAAGTTGAAAATATATTAATGAGATTATTTAATGATTGATAGAAAAGAATTAGGTTCACAAACCGCAAAAGGTGGCTTTGAAAATGAGCAGGATATCGTAAGAAAATTCAATAATTGGAAAAAAGATAAAACTGCTCAAAAATGGTTAGAAACAATGGGTTATAAATTAGATAAACTTGATTCTGTTGCTGCAATTCAAATTCCAACTAAAATTAGCAAAAAAGATATTGATAAATTTAGTGTTTCGATAGAAGAATACAATGATTTTGTTAAATTCAAAAAAGCAGATGCACAAATTAGATTAATTATCAAAATTGGAAATATTTTAAAAATAGAGAATTTATCGCTAAAAAAAGCAAATTCAAATGCAGATTATAATCAAATAGATAAAAGAACTGTAGATTCATATAAAGAAATGTGGAATTTTGATAATGAAACTGAACTTTGGCTAAAATTATTTACAGGAGAACATCTGCCAAAAGAAGTAAAAAATCTAACTGATAATATTAAGCATAGAGATAGCAGAAGACTATTTTTAGATGAAATTCCTGAATCAATTCAAGATAAAATAGTCAAATTTTTTGAGAAAAATAAAATTCTCGTAATTAGTGATATAATCAAAGGCAGAGGTGGTTTATCTGCTGGTTGGATGTTAGTTACAATGAAAAATATTGAAGAAAATTCAACGAAATGGATATTAAAAGATATTAATACAACGATGAATTTTTACGGTAATGGAGATGTATTTATTTCTCCCAGAGGTAACCTACACATCGGCAAAATCACAATGCAAAGAAAAGGAGGAACGCCAGACCCAACAAAATTACAATTCAAATTCAAGCCCTGTGAACTTTTTGAGATTGCATAACAAATGGAATTAAATAAAATATATCTCGGTGATTGTATAGAAATAATGAAAGATTTGCCAAGCAATTCAATTGATTTGGTATTCGCAGACCCACCTTTCAATATTGGTTTAAAATATGATATTTATTACGATAAAAAATCCTATAACGAATATTTTTCTTGGTCTGAAAAATGGATATCTGAAACTTATAGAATTTTAAAAAATACTGGTTCGATTTATATTGCTATTGGAGATGAATTTGCAGCTGAAATTAATATGATTTTAAAGAAAGCTGGTTTTCATTTTAGGAATTGGATAATATGGTATTATACTTTTGGTCAAAATCAAAGAAAAAAATTTAATAGAGCTCATACACATATTTTATATTTTACAAAAGCTGATAATAATTTTACTTTTAATATTGATAATATAAGAGTCCCATCGGCAAGACAATTAATTTATAATGACAAAAGAGCACATCCAAAAGGTAAATCGCCTGATGATGTTTGGGAATTTTCAAGGGTTTGTGGTACTTTTAAAGAAAGAATTGGCGACCATCCCTGCCAAATGCCAGAAGATTTATTGGAACGAATTATTTTAGCAAGTTCCAATGAAAACGATGTCGTTTTAGACCCATTCGGAGGAACAGGAACTACTGCTGCTGTTTCAAAAAAGCATAAAAGAAATTATATTACAATGGATATTTCTGAAAGTTATTTTGATGTGATAACCCAAAGACTTAATGGAAATATTCATGAAATTAAAAGAAATGGTATAGAAAAGAAATCTTCTAATGTTGAAAAGCTATTTTAAGGTGCTTTTGCTTATTCCCAAGTTCAAAAAAGAAAGAGGAAAATTAGAAAAGTATTACTTTGAAGAAAATTCTTTCCCAAATACAATTTGGGAAGGAGTGGGGTAAATTATTATACTGCTCCCTATCAAGCTGCACTTGGAAATTAGTAGGAAAATAAGAGATGTCCAACACTTTCCCAAGTGTTGGACATCTGTTTTTTCCAGTCATACGAACAGCAAGCTGATAGCATGACAAGAAAAAGAAATAATACTTGTAAAAAACATTTTCTACAATAATTCAATCTCTTGCGGGTTTGAAATTTATAATAAATATGATGATAAATTTTTTGTTGATAAATAAATATTTAGTAAATTGAAATAAAAAGAGTGATTTGTTTTGCTTCCATTTAAAAAAGCTATTTTTATGATGAATACAATTACTTTCGGGTTAAAAACAAAGAGAAAATTAAGGTAATAAACTTTCGGAGATATTCGGAAAGGAAAAAGAATGAAATCAAAAATAATAATAACAATTATCTTTTTAATCATAAATATTAATTCTATCTTTAGTCATCCATATACAAAAAGTGGTCAATTAGTTCGTGATGAACTTAATCTATATTTTCAAAAATCAGATTTATATGATTTTCAAATAGAATTAAACGCTGCAATTTTTGGTGGCATGGGTTTTTTTAAGAATATGTATTCCAATATGTTGGATTTATCATATGGTCTCAGAGTCGCAGATAGGAAATTGGATAGTAAATTCAAAGCTGTAATAATAACATATCAGGGTATATTTCCATCGGTATTGTTATCAAATGGAAGCGAAAAAGATACCACTTTTGAAGAATTAATTCACTTTCAAATGGGTTTTAAGGGTTATGAATATAATACAGTAAAAACATTATTAAAAGAAGAAACATATCTTAGAGTAAATGCTGATTTTCTGTATGAAAGACGAAAGTATGCTAAAGAACATTTGTACGGACTACCTTATGAACCCTGTGAATATAATCCTTATTTAATTATCAGTCCTTATCTTGAAGGAGCAACTATTGATATTGGAGAGGATAAAAATTCTAAATTT
This sequence comes from uncultured Hyphomicrobiales bacterium, assembly GCA_964499465.1. GTDB lineage: Bacteria > Bacteroidota > Ignavibacteria > Kapaibacteriales > UBA2268 > JAAYJM01. The sequence goes on along the minus strand of CAZCLJ010000022.1, from coordinate 13,800 downwards.
TTAAAACAAATTTCTGGTTTAGGGGCTGGTTGTAATATTGATTTAGGATTTGAGATTCGAAATAAGGTAGAATATTTTGAGAAAAAATACAACTACACAAGAACTTATGTAAATAAAGTGTTACTTTTTTTAAATAGTAAGTTCATCATTGGTAATAGTTTTAGAATGTTTAACTATGGCATTAAATTCAACTTTGATTTTTTTAAATATTTTTTCCCATTTGAAATAACGATATGTAAAAATGATGTTTATTATAAAGAATTATACCAGAATAATTATATAATTTCCCTTGGTTTAAAATATCCTTTTTTATTTTCTAAGTATTTTTAAAAACCTTATTTTTCTTAATAACCTTAGTAGAAAATAAACAACCAAACATAAAAACCTTATTACCTTATTGAACAAAAATTTCCAGTCATACGAACAACAAGTTGTTCGCATGACATCTATTTCTTGTCATGCTATTATTTCCCAATGATTGTATGACTTTCGAGATGATTTCCTTTCTTAATCATATTCATCAAATAAATCACAAAAATCACAGTTCAAAGACAAAAGAAAGAAAAAATTAGGAAAAACCTTCCGAAGGTTTCCTAACCTTCGGAAGGTTAAGAGAAAAAAACTATCCCGCAAGGGATTGTATTATTGTAGTAAGTTTTTTTCGTTCCCAATATTATCCCGCCAGGGATTAAATTTTGCAAACAAATAATATAATCCCAGACGGGATATATCGGTTTCGTAATTTAATATTTCTACAATAATAAAATCCCTGCGGGATAAAAGAAAATCTTAATTTCCAAATTGTAGGTTTTTAAGTAATACGAACAGCAAGTTGATAGAATGACTGGAATTTAAAAAAAAGAAAAAAATATTTGCATTTCTCTTTAAAAATAATTAGGTTTGCAATGTCTCAGAAATATCAGAATAAATATATAAAAATAATGGACATAGAAAAGCCATACAGAGAAAGAGAATTGCATTTGAAGAAACAATGAAGATGGATGTAGTTAAAAATTCCAACGTCTCAAAAATGAATGGGCAGGTGGTTTTAGAAGGTTTGAATTATAAAAATTTATTTGCTAATTACGATATATTTTTATAATTTAAATTATTCAAAAACATATTTCCTTAAAGGAGAGAAAAAATGAAAACGAAAATTTTACTCTTAATCGCAAACATAATGCTTTTTGCAATGCCTTTGCTTGCCACCACAAACGGAAGCGATACTATCTGGACAAGAAATTTATTGCCAGGTGATATTAAAGGTTGCGCTTTTACATTAACTGGAGATTCTATTGTTGCTATTTCTGGACAAAGTGGCGGTGATTCGCTTTACATCCTTGAAACAGCAACTGGTAATATTTTAAAAAGAGTTGGAATAAGACCATGGAGTTGGGAATTTATTCATTTTAACACTAAAAGTTGGATAGCTATTAGTGTTTATCCAGAAGATGGAGGTTTATATATTTATGATTATATAAATGATAAGGTAATTAATGATAGTTTTGGGATTTATGGCTTTGGAAAAGCACTTACAAAAGATGATAAAACATTAATAGTTCAAAACAATGGAATTGATAATAAAAATGTAACTTTATATGATATTGACAGTCAAATTGCAAAGGATTCTTTATCAACCAATTATGGATATGCAACAACGATAGCGCTATCACCGGATAACAATTTATTAGCTATAGGAAGTGGAAATGATAGGAAAGTAAATCCAGACCCAGAAAACCCTGAATATGAGGAAGATAGAACATTTAATAAAATTATAATTTTTAATTTTACAACAAAAGAAATAGTTAAAGAATTTGATGAACCTTATGGAACCGAAGGAATGATAAGAGATATGAAATTTTCACCTGATGGAAAATACCTTGGTGTAGCTAAACTTGATGGTTCTGTTCGTGTATATGATATGTCAAGTATGGAACTTTATAGAAATTTTGTTGTCTATGGGTATTCTGAGTTTTTGGGACCTCGAAAAGTTTCATTTACAAAAGATTCAAAAAATATTTTATGTGGTATATTTGGTTATGATTTTTATACAAGGATATTTAATATTGAAAACAATGAATTAGTTAAAACATTAAGTGTATTTTCATTTACTGGTTTAGATGCATATACCAAAGATAGTATATTAATTTCATCAAGCGGGCAAATATCCTTGTTAATGCCTAATACATTAACTGATGTTAAAGAATATTCAGAAATAAAAGTAGATACTATAAGTTTAACTATATTTAAAACAAGAAATCCAATATTTGACTTTAATAATAAAGAAAATATAAAATTTTTAAAATTATTTAATTATTCTGGACAAGAGGTAAATCAAGTTAATATTTTACAAGTAAATAATGAAAAAGTAAGAATTAATACTGAATATTTAGAAAATGGTGTTTACTTGTTACTGATAAATGATAACAGCAAACCAATAAAAATATTAGTAACTGAGTAAAGGAAATAATTATGAAAAAGATTTATATTTATCTATTTGCGATAGCAATATTTACTAATATTTATGCACAGGACAAAGAACCAACACAAGTTAAGTTTAGGTTTCCAGCTGTTTCAAGCGATTCAGTATATTTATCACAGGACTCTTCTTATTTCAAACAAGATAAATTTATGCTCGGAGTTCATTGGGGTGGTAGTGAAAAAATTTCAAAAGCGTTAAGAATCAACCATAAAGACTGTTATTCCTATCATAATATGATTGATGACCCCATATATAATTCAACATATATGACTGTCAGGTCAGTTATTAACGATGCTATTGATTCTTTAAAGTATTACACTCATTGTGATAATGCTACACAATTAATAAGAGCAAAAGCGGTTCAATATGAACCAACATTACAAATTAATTCAGCTAATATGTTAACACCGGATATTAATACTTATGACAATACTAACCCAATTTTTGGTTTCAAATACATTAGAGGTAGAGTTGAAAACGATACTACAGACCATAGAAGCAGGTTGGTTCTTACTGGTGATTCTTTGGATGGGCAGGTTGTTTTAGAAGGTTTGAATTATAAAAATATATTTGCTAATTACGATATATTTTTATAATTTAAATTATTCAAAAAGTAATTTTCCAAAAGGAGAAAAAAATGAAAACGAAAATTTTACTCTTAGTCGCAAACATAATGATTTTTGCTATGCCTTTGCTTGCCACTACAACCGAAAGCGATACAATCTGGACGCGTAGATTACAACGCGCTTCCATTAAAGGTTGTGCATTTACTTTAACTGGTGATTCTATTATCGCAATTACTGGTGAAGGAGGCGGTGATTCACTTTATATTCTTGAAACAGCCACCGGAAATGTTCTAAAAAGAATAGGAATAAGGCCTTGGGTATATAGCTTTAAAGGTTTAACACACTTTAATACTAAAAGTTGGATAGCTATACACATTTCAGTTGATTTTGGAGGAATGTATATTTACGATTATATTAATGATTCTATTATAAATGATAAATTTGGATTTATGGGAAAAACAATTGCAATTACAAAAAATGATGATTATCTTTTAGTGCAAAATTTAAATAGTACGCCAAATAATATTTCTATTTATGAAGTTAATAATTGGAAAAGTATAGATTCAATCTCAAGCGGATATGGAGCAGCTCATTCATTAGCAATTTCACCAGATAATAAATATTTAGCAATAGGAACAGGTAAAAGCAAAATTGTTAATCCCGACCCTGAAAATCCAGACTATGAAGAAGAAAGAATGTTTGATAAAATTGTAGTTTTTAATTTTGTAACAAAAGAAATAGTGAAAGAATTTGATGAACCTTATGGTACCGAAGGAATGATAAGAGATATAAAATTTTCTTCAGATGGGAAATATCTTGGTGTAGCAAAACTTGATGGAACAGTCCGCGTGTATGATATGACAAGTATGGTTCTTTATAAAAAATTTCTTATATGCAATTTTTCAAATGAATCCGGACCTTGGATTATAGATTTTTCTGAAAATTCTGAATATATTTATTGCGGTATAAAATTATATGGTCAATACAATACAAAAGTTTGGAATATAAAAAATGATTTACTTATTAAAACTTATGATTTTTGCTCATATAATGGAATAAATACAAACTATAATGATAATGTTTTAATAGCATGTGATTATGATTTAACTTATTTATATCCTAATTGGTTAACAAGTGTGAAAGATTTAATTCCATCTAATAAAGATACAACAAATATTACAATTTCAAAATCAAAAAATTCAACTTACCAGTTTAAATATAATGAATTAATTAAAAATATAAAATTATTTGATTATAAAGGAAGTATTCAAAATCAAAGCAATGTATTAAAATTTAATAATGAAATTATAACAATAGAAACTGAAAGTTTAAATTTAGGAATTTATTTTCTTTCTATTAATTCAAATCATGTTCCAATAAAAATATTAGTAACTGAATAAAGGAAAGAATATGAAAAAGATTTTTGTAATTTTATTAATAACTTGGTCAGTTGCTAATATTTACTCACAGGACAAAGAACCAACACAAGTTAAGTTTAGGTTTCCAGCCATTTCAAGCGATTCAGTGTATTTATCACAGGACTCTTCTTATTTTAAACAAGATAAATTTATGCTCGGTGTTCATTGGGGTGGTAGTGAAAAAATTTCAAAAGCGTTAAGAATAAATCATAAAGACGGATATTCCTGGCATAATATGATTGATGACCCTATATATGATTCAACATATATGACTGTCAGGTCAGTTATTAACGATGGCATTGACTCTTTGCAGTATTATACTCATTGCGATAATCATACACAATTAATTAGAGCAAAGGCAGTTCAATATGAACCAACATTACAAATTAATTCAGCTAATATGTTAACACCGGATACTAATACTTATGACAATACTGCCCCAATTTTTGGATTTAAATACATTAGAGGTAGAGTTATAAACGATACTACAGACCATAGAAGCAGGTTGGTGCTTACAGGTGATTCTTTAAATGGGCAGGTGGTTTTAGAAGGTTTGAATTATAAAAATTTATTTGCTAATTACGATATATTTTTATAATTTAAATTATTCAAAAACATATTTCCTTAAAGGAGAAAAAAATGAAAAAGAAAATTTTACTCTTAATCGCAAACATAATGATTTTTGCAATGCCTTTGCTTGCTACCACAACCGAAAGCGACACAATCTGGACGAGAAATTTGCTACCCGGTGATATTAAAGGGTGTGCTTTTACTTTAACTGGTGATTCTATTATCGCAATTTCTGGTGAAGGTGGCGGTGATTCTCTTTACATCCTTGAAATAGCTACTGGTAATATTTTAAAAAGAGTTGGGATAAGACCATGGAGTTGGGAATTTATTCATTTTAATACTAAAAGCTGGATAGCTATTACTGCTTTTCCAGAAGATGGAGGTTTATATATTTATGATTATATAAATGATAAAGTAATTAATGATAGTTTTGGAATTTATGGCTTTGGAAAAGCACTTACAAAAGATGATAAAACATTAATAGTTCAAAACAATGGAATTGATAATAAAAATGTAACTTTATATGATATTGACAGTCAAATTGCAAAGGATTCTTTATCAACCAATTATGGATATGCAACAACGATAGCGCTATCACCGGATAACAATTTATTAGCTATAGGAAGTGGAAATGATAGGAAAGTAAATCCAGACCCAGAAAACCCTGAATATGAGGAAGATAGAACATTTAATAAAATTATAATTTTTAATTTTACAACAAAAGAAATAGTTAAAGAATTTGATGAACCTTATGGAACCGAAGGAATGATAAGAGATATGAAATTTTCACCTGATGGAAAATACCTTGGTGTAGCTAAACTTGATGGGTCTGTCCGTGTGTATGATGTTATTAATATGGAACTTTATAGAAAATTTATTATAACTGGGTTTGCTAACGATAAAGGTCCTTGGAAAGTATCTTTTACAAAGAATTCTAATTATATTTTAAATGGCCTTTTTTTGCCAGACTATAAAACAAGAGTATGGGATATCAAAAAAAATGAATTAATAAAAATACTAAATGAAGTTGCATTCACTGGTTTAGATGCATCTACCAAAGATAGTATATTAGTTTCATCAAATGGGCAAATTACCTTGTTAATGCCTAATATATTAACTGATATAAAAGAATATTCAGAAATAAAAGTTGATACTTTAAGTTTAACAATATTAAAAACAAAAAACCCTATATTTGAGCTTAATTATAAGGAAAATATAAAATTTATAAAATTATTTAATTATTCTGGGCAAGAGATAATTCAAAATAATATTTTACAAATTAATAATGAAAAAGTAAGAATTGATGCTGAATATTTGGAAAAAGGCGTTTACTTATTATTGATAAATGATAATAGCAAACCAATAAAAATTTTAGTAACTGAATAAAGGAAAAAAATATGAAAAAGATTTTTTTAATTTTACTAATAGCTTTGTCAGTTGCTAGTACTTATTCACAGGACAAAGAGCCAACACAAGTTAAGTTTAGGTTTCCAGCCATTTCAAGCGATTCAGTGTATTTATCACAGGACTCTTCTTATTTTAAACAAGATAAATTTATGCTCGGTGTTCATTGGGGTGGTAGTGAAAAAATTTCAAAAGCGTTAAGAATAAATCATAAAGACGGATATTCCTGGCATAATATGATTGATGACCCTATATATGATTCAACATATATGACTGTCAGGTCAGTTATTAACGATGTCATTGATTCTTTGCAGTATTATACTCATTGCGATAATCATACACAATTAATTAGAGCAAAAGCGGTTCAATACGAGCCAACATTCAGGAATCGGGAATTAGGAATTGGGAATTTAAAAAAAAATTCGTTTTTTATTGAGACATAATTCAATTTAATGTGTTTTTATAGTTAAGGAAGTGTAAATTTATAAAAACTTTTTGAAAATTAAAATATTTTTTATAAGTTTAAATATTCTGAGAAGTAAATAAAAATTTCCAAAATAAATGGAGAAAAAAATGAAAACGAAAATTTTACTCTTAGTCGCAAACATAATGATTTTTGCTATGCCTTTGCTTGCCACTACAACCGAAAGCGATACAATCTGGACGCGTAGATTACAACGCGCTTCCATTAAAGGTTGTGCATTTACTTTAACTGGTGATTCTATTATCGCAATTTCTGGTGAAGGAGGCGGTGATTCACTTTATATCCTTGAAACAGCTACTGGTAATATTTTAAAAAGAGTTGGAATAAGAGGTTGGAGTTGGGAATTTATACATTTTAATACTAAAAGTTGGATAGCTATTAGTGCTTATCCTGAAGATGGAGGTTTATATATTTATGATTATATCAATGATAAAGTTATAAATGACAAATTTGGTTTTTTAGGTAATTCTAAGGCAATAACAAAAGATGACAATTTTATGTTTGTGCAGAACTCACATAGTGAACCAGGGAATATTTCTATATATGATATAAAAAATGGAAAAATAATAGATTCAATCTCAAGTAGTTTCGGAAGAGTTCATTCAATGGCACTTTCGCAAAATAGTGAATATTTAGCTATAGGAACTGGCTCGCTACGCACCGTAAACCCAGACCCAGATAACCCAGAATATGAAGAACAACGAATATATGATAAAATAGAAATTCTTAAAGTTGGAACTTGGGAAATAGTGAAAGAATTTGATGGACCTTTTGGAACAGAAGGGAAAATACAAGATATAAAATTTTCTCCAGATGGAAAATACCTTGGAATAACCAAACTTGATGGTTCTGTCCGCGTGTATGATATGTCAAGTATGGAACTTTATAAAAAATTTCTTATATGCAATTTTTCAAATGAATCCGGACCTTGGATTATAGATTTTTCTGAAAATTCTGAATATATTTATTGCGGTATAAAATTATATGGTCAATACAATACAAAAGTTTGGAATATAAAAAATGATTTACTTATTAAAACTTATGATTTTTGCTCATATAATGGAATAAATACAAACTATAATGATAATGTTTTAATAGCATGTGATTATGATTTAACTTATTTATATCCTAATTGGTTAACAAGTGTGAAAGATTTAATTCCATCTAATAAAGATACAACAAATATAACAATTTCAAAATCAAATAATTCAACTTACCAGTTTAATTATAATGAGAATATTCAAAAATTAGAATTATATGATTATAAAGGAAGTATTCAAAATCAAAGCAATGTATTAAAATTTAATAACGAAATTATAACCATAGAAACTGAAAGTTTAAATTTAGGAATTTATTTTCTTTCTATTAATTCAAATAATGTTTCAATAAAAATTTTAGTAACTGAATAAAGAAAAAAAATATGAAAAAGATTTTTTTAATTTTACTAATAGCTTTGTCAGTTGCTAGTACTTATTCACAGGACAAAGAGCCAACACAAGTTAAGTTTAGGTTTCCAGCCATTTCAAGCGATTCAGTGTATTTATCACAGGACTCTTCTTATTTTAAACAAGATAAATTTATGCTCGGTGTTCATTGGGGTGGTAGTGAAAAAATTTCAAAAGCGTTAAGAATAAATCATAAAGACGGATATTCTTTTCATAATATGATTGACGACCCAATATATGACTCAACTTATATGACTGTCAGGTCAGTTATTAACGATGGCATTGATTCTTTGCAGTATTATACTCATTGTGATAACCATACACAATTAATAAGAGCTAAGGCAGTTCAATATGAACCAACATTAGTAATTAATTCTGCCAATATGCTAAATCCAAATACAAATAATTACGACAATATGAACCCTATTTTTGGATTTAAATACATCAGGGGAAGAATTGAAAACGATTCTATAGTTCATAGAAGCAGATTGGTGCTTGATAATGCAGCTTTGCATGAACAGGTGGTTTTAGAAGACCCTTGGCTTGGTGGCTGTTTATTTAGGCATCTTTTTGATCCTGATGATTACAAACCAGATCACTATTATAATGCAGATTATTTAGGAACGAGGTGGTATATTAGTATAAATATCAGGAGAAATAACATAAACGATAATACTTATGGAAATGAAAATGTTTTGAAAATCGAATTACCTTATGTTCTTGGCAGTAATAATGGCACTGGTTTAATTAAGTTTGATTCAATACCTTCAAACAATATTTACAGCAATTATATACTTCCATCAAACAGAGGAATAGCTCATTTTTTAGATAGTGCAATTACTCCAAAACCAAATTGTTTTTATATAACAAGAAATATGCTGCCTCAAAATTGTCAAAATGTTACAATATCAGCTTATTTCAAATTAAATGATTTAACAATTGATAATCCCTTGTTAAAGACAAATATGTACACAAGTGAAACTTCATTAATAGATTCACTAAAAATTAAAGTAACATATTATAACAACTGTGAGGTAGCAATAGACTGGGTGCGGCTTGAAAGCCCTAATGGTCAGCGTTACTTTCGCTCTTATCACGATGACAAAATACTGAACAGCATTAGAACAGACTTAGTAAAATTTTCCAATTCAGCATATACAGAAAAAGGAATAAAACTCTTTCGTTTCAATTCATTCATAGAAGGTTCATACCAGGATTGGGCAGCCGAGCGTTATTTCAACAAACTCATAGGTAATATCAACGCATCTGAAGATGATGATTGCATATTATCAAAGCATTTTGATTATTATGTAAATCCTCCCAATCGCTGGTTTGGTATGTATAAATATAAGAGATATACGGCAGCACCTTATTGCAAAGAAACAAATTACTTACACGGCAGGAATGAAGACTCATATTTAACAATGCATCTTAGATTTGGCTGGGAAGGTCTTTATACCAAAGACACTCTTAATTCAGAATATGAATTATGGCTTAATAGAAAAAGTAAATTAGCAGATTCGACTAATGGTATTCCAAATTACATATATGGTAATGTTTCAATAGCTCAAGTAATGCAAATGGACGAAACACAATATTTAAATTTAATTAATAAAACAAACTCTTCCGTTCAAAGTCGAATCGAAAGTATTTTATATGAGTATTATGTAGGTCCTCATAGTGGGTTTATTTTTTCAGATAAATTCTGGTGGTCACAAAACTTTAGCTTAACCCAATTCAAATGGTTAAATGTAGGCGGTTCTCAATACAGCAAAGGTTATGCAGATTACAGAGCACAAACAGGCGAGGAAATTAGGTATTGTGCTTGGAATTCATTAATAATGGGAGCTAAAGGAATGTTTTATGATGGAACAGATTATTATTTACTATATGATGGAATTGATGATGATGGCACTTTTCATAGATTTCAGCATTATAATTACACAAAAGAATATAATAATGCAAATTTTGAATCTATGAGCGATGAGGAATTTTTAGATTCAGACCATCCATATATTGGAGGAGATTTTATAAATTCAACTTTTGAACCAGATAATTTATATGGAAAATTGTATAATCGAAATGCAATTGCTTCAACAATGGGCACAATACCGTCAAAGCTATATATTGGCAGACGAACCCAACGTTTAGAGCTAAAGAAAATACACGACCAAATCCGTCGCTGCGAAGACGAACTTATGAAATTGCGTTTGGTGGCTTGGATGGGCAAAGGTTTTAGGTTATGGAACAACCACCACCCCGACTACCCAGACAACATTTTCAGTCAATATCTTGCTTGGGATACAACAAACAATATGATTGATACAACAAGGTTTACATGCTGGCCAATTGGAAGAACAAAGCGAGTTTATCAACCTGACGGCGAATTGTTGTATAAAGCACCTTTATATGAACCGTGGGATTCCACGTTCATAGATTTTACACTATTAAGAAATGCAGATACTGAAATTGAAGATGTTTTCTACGTAGGCGTCCAAAACAGGCGCACCTCGCCACTTATATTCTATCAAGATACTGTACTTTCTGGCGAGCAGCCGGCTCCTTATCTTCGTTTTCTTTCAACAGCCGAATTCGACGATAGCTGCAATTCTTCAAAAAATCCTACAGGTTACACACGGATGAGAAACTATTTTTGGCTGAAACAAGGAGCTCGTGAAATTACGCTTCCATTTAATTATCGGAATACTAACAATGCAGAAGAATATGCACTTCTTCGCATTACAGAGTTAGGTGCTGATACTGCCTACGACCAAAGTTGGAGTTTTTGCAGACAACAAACATATTTACAAAAGATTGACACAGTTATCGGTCAGGATAGGCAAATCACATTTAATATGCTGCCGGGAGAAGGGAAAATATTTAAAGTGCAGGTGCTACATCAAGATACTACTGTTACAGGAATATTGGCACATTCGAATCAGAGTAAATTAATTATGCACCCAGTATTAGACGAAGAAGGTAATGAAACAGACATTATTCGCTATCACCTTGTTTATTTTAAACCAATTGTTGGAATTTCAAATACAAATGGAGTATATTACCGAAGAAGTTTACCAATAAGTAAGGACAGCCCTGAAGAAAACATTATTTGGGAACCAGAGATTCTTGTTTCTGACTCAACAATTGATGAAGGTGGCAGAATTAAAAATTTAGTTTCCTGCGATTATCCATCAATTGTTGTAAGAAAAGATAGTGATACTCTTAAAGCATATATTGTATTTTCTTGCTTTAAAAACAGAAGTAGAAGTTTTATTGCAGAAACAAAGCTAAACGTAAATACTTCCGGTTTAGTTCAGGATAGAAATGGCTACGAATTAGCTTTATACAATGGAAACAATAGAGCAGAATGGGGCAATCCGGTAGTTAACGCATCAAGCAATGGGAATTATTACGCTTGGTCAGATACAACAGCGGGTATAGTAGCAGCATGGAAAACACCAGACGCTTTAAGATTTCAGGCAAGCAATAAAATAAATTTTCGTTTTAGTTCGGAATCAATCGCTCAGCATCCTTCTTTAAATGTCTATTCCAGTATTGATAATAATGAAGATAACTGCGCATTAGTTTGGCAGGAAAATCCTACAGTATATGGAGCTAATATTTCTCGCATTTTATACACAAGACTAAGACATAATGATACTATAAATAGTTTATATAAGTATCTATCGCCTACATATCAAGGTAACATGGCACTTTTAGATACATTAAACAATATTTCTTCATTAATTGATACATCATTCAATTTACGTTTTCCAGTTATCAATAGATATTTTTTCAATTTCTTAGGTCTTACTAATATTTCAGAATTAGTTTATTGGGGTGCAAAAATAGATAATATTTCACCAGAAGCAAATTATTTAATGAATTGTTCCATATCGAATAAGGATTTAAATAATGTACCACAAAATTGGCGTTTATATTGGAAAAAATATATCAAATCATACAATAAATTAATTGAATTTCCAAATATTTCATATACTTCACCAGCAACAGACATATTTTATGAAGATGACATATCTTTAAACTTCAAATATTGTGGTCGTTCGCCAGATAGAACAGATTATATCGGACATTTTAATTATTGGGATCATTCATATATTTCAAGTGGACAAAGTGATAGTACTGATATTAATTTAGTATGGGTCAAATGTATTGATAAAGGAACTTATCCTCACTTAGCAAAGAAAAAATTTATCACTTTTGGTTATGAATATCACAACTTATGGCAAAATCGCAGAGTCTATCAAAAAACTATCAGCGGTACAAATCACATCTTTACTTCCGCCAAATACTTTTACAAAGGTGGAAGCGATGAAATGCTTGCAGACTGGTATATCGGTTTTGAAACTGCCGATTCAAGCAAAAAATCTTTCCTCTTCGGCGCTCCGGAATTAGACGAGCAGCGGTTTAGCTTAAAACTTCCTTTTGAAAAAGTTGTAAGCGATGAAGGTTACATTTCTTTTATTGAAACCTCAAGCGACACAATTGCATCAAGCTGGTTTTCCATAGAAGACGCAAAAGAATTAGCACTGAAGCTAAAAGGCAGCAACAACGCAAACAGCAAAGTTTATATTCAAAACAAAGAAACAGAGCGAACTTTAAGATTAAATCTACCCAACGGTTTGAAAGAAAATAAAGGTGCAAAAGCAAAATATAATCTAATCAATGGTTTGGGCAATGAATTCCGCTTGCTATTTGTGAAAAACGATGATGAAATGCACTACACAGAAGAACTGTGGATTGAAGGTTTGCCAATAGAAGAAAAACCCGCTGGTTCATTCAAAGGAGGCGATGGAATTGAAAATATTGATTTAATTCAAATCGTAAACCGTTACTACAGCGACCATAACATATCAATATTTCCAAATCCCGCTTCAGAAGTGCTTTACTTGCAAGCAAATGTTCCCTTTGAAGAAGCAAATCTAACGGTAACAAACCTGCTTGGAACTAAAGTAATTCAACAGCAAATAAACCTCAGCAACAGCCCAGAGTTGAAATTAGAAATCTCTTTCCTTTTGCCGGGAATGTATTACATAAACATAAGCGATGGCTTGAAAAGCATAAGCGGCAAGTTTTTGAAGAAGTAATTAAAGATGATAAAGATGTGCCACACTTAAGAAAGTGTCGGACATTAAAGAAAAATAGCAACGTAGTTGCATTATCGTAATAGAAATGAAAACGCATACGGAAAAAATCTCGTAGAGATGATATCGCAGCTACGCTGTTCTTTCGTTCATTGTTTTTGCATTGCTATTACGATAACACATCTACGATGTTTTTTTTTCCTCTCTTTACCAAATGCAATTTTTCATAAAAAAATAAGAAAATATTTCATCAAAACAACTCAAAACGTTCGCGAAAGAACTCAAAATGCTTGCGAAAGAACTCGAAACGTCTGCGAAAGAACTCA
>CAZCLJ010000021.1:0-28994 GCA_964499465.1 uncultured Hyphomicrobiales bacterium | reverse complement strand
CACCTGTTACATTAAACTGCGTTGGAACTGGTTCAATCGTTATTACTGCACTGCCAAGCATATTTGAACTGCAATTAGTAGTCGTATTTTCTGCTGTTATAGTATAAGTCCCAGCTTGCGTTTGTAAGCCAAAATCAAGAGCATTGCCTGTTCCAGCTTGCGATGAAACTAAATTTCCATCTCTGAATAATTCGTAATCAACTCCAATTTCGGAATTGTCAAGCCCAACAGAAACACCGCTTTCTCCTTCACAGAACGCTCCACCACCTGTTACATTAAACTGCGTTGGAACTGGTTCAATCGTTATTACTGCACTGCCAAGCATATTTGAAGTGCAAAGAGTTGTAATATTTTCTGCTGTTATAGTATAAGTCCCGGCTTGCGATTGCAAACCAAAGTCAAGAGTATTGCCAGTTCCTGCTAAATTTGTTACTGAATTTCCATCTCTCAGTAATTCGTAATTTATTCCAATTTCGGAATCGCTTAAACCGACCGAAACACCGCTTTCTCCTTCACAAAACGCTCCACCACCGGTTACGTTAAACTGCGTTGGAACTGGTTCAATCGTTATTACTGCACTGCCCAGCATATTTGATGTGCAAAGAGTAGTCAAATTTTCTGCTGTTATAGTATAAGTCCCAGCTTGCGTTTGTAAACCAAAGTCAAGTGCGTTGCCTGTTCCGGCTAAGTTTGTTATCGAAATGCCATCTCTCAGTAATTCGTAATTTATTCCTAGTTCTGAACCGTCTAAACCAACAGAAACACCGCTTTCTCCTTCACAAAACGCTCCACCACCGGTTACGTTAAACTGCGTTGGAACTGGTTCAATCGTTATTACTGCACTGCCCAGCATATTTGATGTGCAAAGAGTTGTAGTGTTTTCTGCTGTTACGGTATACATTCCGGCTTGGGTTTGCAAACCAAAGTCAAGAGTATTGCCAGTTCCTGCTAAATTTGTTACTGAAATGCCATCTCTCAGTAATTCGTAATTTATTCCTAGTTCTGAACCGTCTAAACCAACAGAAACACCGCTTTCTCCTTCACAAAACGCTCCACCACCGGTTACGTTAAACTGCGTTGGAACTGGTTCAATCGTTATTACTGCACTGCCCAGCATATTTGATGTGCAAAGAGTTGTAGTGTTTTCTGCTGTTACGGTATACATTCCGGCTTGGGTTTGCAAACCAAAGTCAAGAGTATTGCCAGTTCCTGCTAAATTTGTTACTGAATTGCCATCTCTTTGTAATTCGTAATCAACTCCAATTTCGGAACCATCTAAACCAACAGAAACACCGCTTTCTCCTTCACAGAACGCTCCACCACCTGTTACATTAAACTGCGTTGGAACTGGTTCAATCGTTATTACTGCACTGCCAAGCATATTTGAAGTGCAAAGAGTAGTCAAATTTTCTGCTGTAACTGTGTAAGTGCCGGCTTGCGTTTGTAAACCAAAGTCAAGAGAATTGCTGGTTCCTGCTTGTGTTAAAACAGAATTGCCATTTCTGAATAATTCGTAATCAACTCCAATTTCTGAATTGTCAAGCATTACAGAAACCCCTGCTTCTCCTTCACAGAACGCTCCACCACCTGTTACATTAAACTGCGTTGGTAATGGACTTATTGTAATCACTGCATTGCCAAGCATATTAGAACTGCAAAGAGTAGTCAAATTTTCTGCTGTTACGGTATACATTCCGGCTTGCGATTGCAAACCAAATTCAAGTGCGTTGCCGGTTCCAGCTAAATTTGTTACTGAATTGCCATCTATGAATAATTCGTAATCAACTCCAATTTCTGAACCATCTAAACCAACAGAAACACCGCTTTCTCCTTCACAGAATGCTCCACCACCGCTAACATTAAACTGCGTTGGTAATGGATTTATTGTAATCACTGCATTGCCAAGCATAGTTGAACTGCAAAGAATTGTTGAATTTTCTGCGGTTACGGTATACATTCCAGCTTGGGTTTGTAAACCAAAGTCAAGGGTATTGCCTGTGCCGGCTTGGGTTAAAACAGAATTTCCATCTATGAATAATTCGTAATCAACTCCAATTTCTGAACCATCTAAACCAACAGAAACACCGCTTTCTCCTTCGCAGAACGCTCCACCACCTGTTACATTAAACTGCGTTGGTAATGGACTTATTGTAATCACTGCATTGCCAAGCATTACGGAACTGCAAAGAGTAGTCAAATTTTCTGCTGTTACGGTATACATTCCGGCTTGGGTTTGCAAACCAAAGTCAAGAGTATTGCCAGTTCCTGCTAAATTTGTTACTGAATTGCCATCTCTTTGTAATTCGTAATCAACTCCAATTTCGGAACCATCTAAACCAACAGAAACACCGCTTTCTCCTTCACAGAACGCTCCACCACCTGTTACATTAAACTGCGTTGGTAATGGATTTATTGTAATCACTGCATTGCCAAGCATATTTGATGTGCAAAGAGTTGTAGTGTTTTCTGCTGTTACGGTATACATTCCGGCTTGCGTTTGCAAACCAAAGTCAAGCGCGTTGCCTGTTCCAGCAAGAATTAAAACAGAATTGCCATTTCTGAATAATTCGTAATCAACTCCAATTTCTGAATTGTCAAGCATTACAGAAACCCCTGCTTCTCCTTCACAGAACGCTCCACCACCTGTTACATTAAACTGCGTTGGTAATGGACTTATTGTAATCACTGCATTGCCAAGCATTACGGAACTGCAAAGAGTAGTCAAATTTTCTGCTGTTACGGTATACATTCCGGCTTGGGTTTGTAAACCAAAGTCAAGTGAGTTGCCTGTGCCGGCTTGGGTTAAAACTGAATTGCCATTTCTGAATAATTCGTAATCAACTCCAATTTCTGAATTGTCAAGCCCAACAGTAACACCACTCTCACCCTCACAGAATGCTCCACCACCTGTTACATTAAACTGCGTTGGTAATGGACTTATAGTTATTACAGCACTGCCCAGCATATTTGATGTGCAAAGAGTTGTTGTGTTTTCTGCTGCTACGGTATACATTCCGGCTTGCGTTTGCAAACCAAAGTCAAGCGCGTTGCCTGTTCCAGCAAGAATTAAAACAGAATTGCCATTTCTGAATAATTCGTAATCAACTCCAATTTCTGAATTGTCAAGCATTACAGAAACCCCTGCTTCTCCTTCACAGAACGCTCCACCACCTGTTACATTAAACTGCGTTGGTAATGGATTTATTGTAATCACTGCATTGCCAAGCATATTTGATGTGCAAAGAGTTGTAGTGTTTTCTGCTGTTACGGTATACATTCCGGCTTGCGTTTGCAAACCAAAGTCAAGCGCGTTGCCTGTTCCAGCAAGAATTAAAACAGAATTGCCATTTCTGAATAATTCGTAATCAACTCCAATTTCTGAATTGTCAAGCATTACAGAAACCCCTGCTTCTCCTTCACAGAACGCTCCACCACCTGTTACATTAAACTGCGTTGGTAATGGATTTATTGTAATCACTGCATTGCCAAGCATATTTGATGTGCAAAGAGTTGTAGTGTTTTCTGCTGTTACGGTATACATTCCGGCTTGGGTTTGCAAACCAAAGTCAAGAGTATTGCCAGTTCCTGCTAAATTTGTTACTGAATTGCCATCTCTTTGTAATTCGTAATCAACTCCAATTTCGGAACCATCTAAACCAACAGAAACACCGCTTTCTCCTTCACAGAACGCTCCACCACCTGTTACATTAAACTGCGTTGGTAATGGACTTATTGTAATCACTGCATTGCCAAGCATTACGGAACTGCAAAGAGTAGTCAAATTTTCTGCTGTTACGGTATACATTCCGGCTTGGGTTTGTAAACCAAAGTCAAGTGAGTTGCCTGTGCCTGCTTGGGTTAAAACAGAATTGCCATTTCTGAATAATTCGTAATTAATTCCAATTTCGGAACCATCTAATCCAACAGAAACACCGCTTTCTCCTTCGCAGAATGCTCCACCACCTGTTACGTTAAATATTTGAGGTAAAGAATTTATAGTTATACTTTGGGAATATGCTGAGCTAATTGTTTCCGGATTTGATGAAATTATGCGAATTAAATAATTGCTACCTGAGAGGGTTCCTAATGGGATTTGAGCAATAAGAACACCACTCCCTATTCCGGGTGTTGTTCCTATATTTACAGGATTTTCAAAATTTCCATTTTCATCAGATAGTTGGGCTGTAAATGTGTTATTACTTTGGAAACCACCATTAGTTACTGCAAAAATAATATCGCAGGTTTCACCTTCGCAAATTGACAGTGGATTAATAGATATTATATCAATAATAGGATTATCGGTTAAAATAGCAAAAAAGGCATCAGAAGTATTGATGCCACCACCAAAATTTTCCTGATGCGAACCTGGAGTTGATATTCCAGTAGTTGAAAAAGTATAACCACAAACAACAATATCATTGTTGCTTTTAACAGCAATACCATTAATGCGGTCATCGTCATTGCCACCGTAATATGTTCCTAAAATTCTTTCCCCATTAGAATTTAATTTTGCAAGAAAACCATCATAAGCACTTGCTATTGTAGATTGATATTCGCCGGGAGTCGCAATATTGTTACTGGAGCTAGTAATTCCAGTAATAATAATATTCTCATTGTTATCAACTTTTAAAGCATTAACTTCATCAATAAAATCTCCTCCATAATAAGTTCCCCAAATAATATTACCATTCAAATCAAATTTAGAAAGGAAACCATCACTATCATTAATATCAATACTTCCAAATTGTTCCTGATGAGAATTAATTGTAGCAATACCGCTTTCGGATTTAGTTTGACCTGCAATATATAAATTTGAATTTTGATAAACTGCGATTTTATTTCCATAATCGTCATTAGTTCCACCAAAATATCTTCCCCACTGCCTTGCACCGTTTGAATTAAACTTAACAATGAAAGCATCTTTCAAATCAGAATAAGAATTTAAAGTTGCAATATCATTACTTGAATAAGTATTTCCAATCAGATATATATTATTAGATAAATCGGAGGATACGCTATTAATTCTATCATCAAGATTTCCACCATAGTAAGTTGCCCAAATTCTACTTCCATTAGAATTAAATTTTGCTACAAAACCATCAGTATTATCATTGTAATTTAGTTGATGAGAAAGTGGAGTTGAAATATTGTTTGTTGATGAAGTACTGCCAGCAATAATAAAATTATATTCCTGGTCGAATGCAATAGATAAAATTTCGTCAGAGCCAGAACCTCCATAGTAAGAAGCAAAGTTTCTTGTTCCATCTGGATTAAGTTTTACAAAGAACCCATCGTAATCTCCACCGCCATAACCTGATTGATGAACAGCACTTGGAGACGCAATTCCAGAGAAGCTGCCAGTTTTACCAGAAAAGTAAATATTTTGTTGGTTATCAACGATAATCCCATCTGCTAATTCATCATTAGGTCCACCGTAATAAGTTCCCCAAATCCTTTCACCATCTTGATTGAATTTGGCAATAAATAAATCCCAGTTTCCAGACAAATTTATTTGATAAGCCCCCTGAGTGGATATCACTCCTGCTTCTGTTGTTGATGTTCTTCCTAAAAAGTAAATGTTATTATCAGAATCAACAAAAGTAGAATTACAATTATCCGCTCCAGTTCCGCCATAGTATGAACCAAGCAAACGAACAATAGGGTCTAAAACTAATATTTCAGAATAAATGTAGTCGTTTATTTCAAAAGTAATTTTTCCGTTTTCAATACTATAATGAGATTTTACAGGAACTTTTTCATTATTAATTATTTGATAACATACTGGCTTTTCTTTAATTACTTTTGAAAATTTATTTGCGATTTGTAAATTTCCATTTTCATCAATTAAATAGTTTTCTGTGCCTTCTAACTTTATTTTTATATCAGAAAGGTTTGCACCAGGATTTAAAATAAAGTCATATTCAAATTCGCCGTTATTATCATAGACAATTAAATCAATGTTTTTATAAATATTTTGATATTTAATTTGATTGTATGTGGGAATTTTAGTTAATTCATTTCCATTCGGAAGGTTATAAAAGTTAAGATGAGAATTGTTCTTATTTGAGCCAACGATTTTTAAATTTGAATTCGCATTTTCAAAAATCATATCAATTCTTATTAATTCAAGCGAATCAGAATTTTCTTTTTTATTTTTAAAAATAAATGCAAATCTATCCTGATAAAAAAGAATTGTCTGCTTTGAAGATTTAGTAAAGAATGATGGAGGAAAATTTAAATTATTATCTAAAAATTTCAACTGTCCTAGAAAAGGAATAAATTCATTATTCTGCACATCATCTATATTAAAAGAATAGGCATTGTTTGCTGGAAATAAAGTATTTGAAGCAGCAAGCAAAAATGCTAAACAGCATTTTGTCAAAAAAAACATCCTGTTCTTCATAATTTGCTCGATTTTTTAATTAAACAAATTTTTTTTATAATTGTTAATTGTTAATTGGTTTATGGTTATTGGTTATTGGTTATTGGTTTATGGTTTTCGGTAATTAAGTCATTGGTCATTAGTCATTAGTCATTGGTCATTAGTCATTAGTCATTGGTCATTAGTCATTGGTCATTAGTCATTAGTCATTAGTTAATGGTTATTAGTCATTCTGACGTATGTCAGAATCCATCTTAAAGATAGTTTTATAGGTCATTATTCATTGCTAGAAGAAAAAATACTAATGGCTAATGTAATAATTTATTGAAAACCTAATAAACATTTCTTGTCATTCCGAAACGAAGTGAGGAATCTCAAACTCTATGGTAGCAATGACTTGTGAGATTTCTCACTTCGTTTCGAAATGACACAATATAATAAGTCTTTTAACGAATTACAACACTAATGACTAATAACTAATGACTAATAACTAATGACTAAATTACCATTAACCGAAAACCATAATCCATAAACCATAAACCGAAAGCCATTAACCGAAAACCATAATCCATAAACCATAAACCGAAAGCCATTAACCATAAACCATAAACCATAAACTATAAACCATAAACCATAATCCATAAACCATAAACCATAAACTATAAACCATAAACTATAAACCATAAACTATAAACCAATAAACTATAAACCAATAACAATTAACAATTAATAATTCTTTGTCGCCTTGACTTAGCAATTGAAATTGCTGAAATAAGTGCGTTATATGTGCTTAATTCATTTGCTAAATTTTTTCCTGCAATAGCAAATCCGGTGCCATGGTCTGGTGAGCAACGCACAATAGGAAGTCCAGCTGAAAAATTTACTCCATTCCCATTAGATAAAAGTTTTAAAGGAATTAATCCCTGGTCGTGATACATAGCAAGTATTCCATCGTATTGTTTATATTCCCCAAAACCAAAGAAACCATCAGGCGGAAAAGGTCCTTCGGCTTGAATGCCTTGCTTTTTGCAATGCTCAATAGCTGGTTTTATTGTATCTTCCTCTTCAATTCCCAAAGAACGACTTTCGCCTGCGTGCGGATTTAATCCAAGCACAGCAATCATACTTTTATTAATACAAAAATCAAGCCACAAACTACGATTGAATAACTTTATTATTTCTATTAGTTTAGATTGTGTGATATTCTTTGATACCTGTTCCAGTGGAATATGGACTGTAGCAAGTGCTATTCTTATGTTGTCTAAAAATAAGAGCATTAAGGGTTTTTGAGTTCCACACATATCTGCAAAAAATTCCGTTTGACCGGGGAAGCGCCAGCCAACAGAATATAAAACGTTTTTGGAAACTGGAAGAGTTACAATTGCATCGAAATTTCCAGCTAAAGTTTCTGCTGCTGCATATTTTAAAGAAGCAACTGCAAGCCGCCCTGCTGCTTTCGATTCCTTGCCAAATTCTACTTCTGGATACTCTTCGGAATCAATAATTTCGCAAGTTGTGTTTTTAAAACGAATTGTATTTTGATTTATGTTGTTTAGCTTTTTATTATAAAAAAGATTAAACGCACATTTATTAGCATAGTCATAAATCGTTTTTTTATTTCCGGCTATGTAAAACTCAATATTTTTATAACTTGATTCTTTTGAAATTTTATTCAGTGTTTTAAAAAAACATTCTAATCCAATTCCATTGCAATCTCCGATAGTAAAAATTATTTTCATTTTTCTCATACTTTTTAAAATCCATTTAAAAATTATAAATAATAAATATACAAAAAAAATCGTAACGATAAACAATTTAAACTTACGTAAAGTTTTGATTGCAAGAATTAAAGATGTCATTTTGAATCCACCGATAAAGCACCCCCTTTATCGTGTGATTTAGAATGACAAAACTGCGAAATAAAAATCTACTAAGCGACTTGAGTTCTGAATTTAAATTTTTTTTTAATTTTTTTCAATTTTTTAAGTAAATTGCTTTTTTGAATTGTTATGATATTGTTGTTTTATAATTGATTTTTTTGAACTAAATTGCTTTCAATACGTATGTAAAAATAGAAATGAAGTGAATTGAAGTTGAAACAATGTGTTTGGACATAAGGAAGTAGTGGAAATTAAGTAAGTGAAGTTCTTAAAATAACTTTCTGATTTCTTTCTGACAGAAATGAATAATCTAATGCTTTTAACTTTCTCAAAGTTAAGAAACTTTAAGAAAGTATCAAATCTTCTTACTTTGCGAAAGTTTCTTAACTTTCGTAAAGTTAAGAAACTTTAAGAAAGTATCAAATCTTCTTACTTTGCGAAAGTTTCTTAACTTTCTCAAAGTTTTGTTTGTAATAAGTAAAGATGTCATTGGTAACGAAGTGAAGAATCTCACAAGTTAATGCTATCAAAGTATTTGAATTTTAAAGATAAAGATGTCCTACATCTGCAAGATGTAGGACATCTGGTTCAAGAAGCGAAGAATCTCAAGTTCTGCTATAACAATAAGTTGTGAGATTCCTCACTTCGTTTACCAATTACATCTTTTCTCAGTCATACTATCAGCAAGTTGATAGTATGACAATAAAAAGATTTAAAGTCATTCTATCAACTTGTTGATAGTATGACTGAAAATGAAATAAAATAATAAAAAATAAAGATAGTTTTAAATTAAAAAAAGGAAATAAATATGTCAACACCAACACCCGGATATTATCCACAGAATCCTCCAAATTACTACCCGCAAAGGCGAAAGACCCGCTGGTGGATGCCACTTCTTATAATTGGAATTATTATAGTATTAATTTTAATAATTTTTGGAATAATGATTGGAACAATTGGCTCAATGTTTGAAAAAGAGCCATTCCAGGTAAAAGAAAGTTCAGTTCTATACATTAATTTTGGTGAGCAATTACCAGATTACTCATTCGCTGGACCTTTTGACTTTTTAGACCAAGGCAAAAAAAATTCACTCTTTGATGCAATTTCGGCAATACAGAGAGCAAAAGATGATACTAGAATTATGGGAATTTACTACAAAGCAAACTCCTCTGTAGTCGGTTGGGCAATGAGTGAAGAATTTATTGAAGCAATTAAAGATTTCAAGCAGTCCGGAAAATTTGTATATGCCTATATGGATTATGGCTCTGAATCCGATTATATGCGTGCATCAGTAGCCGATAAAGTCTTTATGTCTAATGAGGCATTAATTGAAATGAATGGCTTTGCAATTTCTTCAATGTTTATTAAGGGGCTTTTCGATAAAATCGGAATTGATTTTTTGGTAGATTTTCACGAAGATTTTAAATCTGCCGGCGAATCATACACTAATAAGAAATTTACCGATTCTTCAAAATATCAATTGAAAGTGATTCTTGACCAACGTTTAGAGCAGTTCGTAAAAACTGTTGCTGAAAACCGTAATCTTTCACCGGATTTTATTAAGCAAACCTTAAATCGTGGAATTTATACTCCTGATTCACTGCTTGCTCTCGGATTTGTAGATTCACTAATAAATGAAGTATCGTTAAAAGAAATGATGAAAGCACAGATTTATGGAGCCGCTGATTCAACTGACGAGAAAAAACTTAAATTAGTTAGCGTTTCAAATTATGTAAACAGCATTCCGACAAAAGAAGAACGAACAGAAATTGACAGAGATAATCAAATTGCAATTGTTTTTGCAAGTGGCGCAATTACCGCTCCTTCCGGAAATATTTTTGAAAGTGAAACAAATATTACATCTGAAAGTTTTATTTCAAATTTAAAGAAAGCAGTAAATAACAAAAAAGTTTCTGCAATCATTATTAGAGTAAATAGCCCGGGCGGTTCAGTTTTAGTATCTGACGAAATTTATTCTGCAATTTTAAAAGCAAAAGAAAAGAAGCCAATTTATTGCTCTATGAGCTCTGTTGCTGCTTCTGGTGGATATTACATTGCTTCTGCCTGCGACAAAATAATTGCTTCTCCATCAACACTTACCGGCTCAATCGGTGTTATTTCAATGATTCCAAATTTAAACGGTTTGCTAAAAAAATTAGATATTACTGTTGATACAATTTCAACCGGACCTTCAGCTCAGGATTTGAATATGTATATTCCTTTTAATCAAAGACAAAAAGATAAGCTACATACTTTATCCCAAGGAGTTTACTTCAGGTTTATTAATAAAGTAGCAAAATCAAGAAATAAGTCATTTGACGAAGTTCGTTCTATTGCAAAAGGAAGAGTTTGGTCCGGAACAGATGCTTATAGAATCGGTTTGGTAGATACTCTCGGTGGCTTGCAAACTGCAATTTCAATGGTTAAAAAAGACCTTGGCATTCCTTTGGATACAAAAGTAAAATTGCAAACATATCCCCGTGCAGATGAAGGTTTAAACGCTCTTTTAAAACTTTTGGGACTTGATGAAGAAGATGAAGATGCTGAAATTGCTGTTTATCAAAAAAATAATATTACTGAACTTTTAAATCAGAACCAATCTGAATTCAAGAAAATTTACAGCGTTTTACCGAATGAAATGAAGCTACAGGTTGCTTTCTTATGGAATTTAATTCAAAATGCAAAATATGAAAATGTTCAAATGGTTTCTCCTAATTTGCTCGAAATAAAATAAATGAATTTTTTACAAAAAAATAATCTTCGGTTTCAAATTCTATTAGTATTACTGGTACTGGTTTTCTTACCGGTAATACTAATGAATTTTTATGTTACTATTAGCACTGTCTTTAGTGGAACTGGTTTTGCTCCTCTTCCTTCTCGCTTTTATGTTCAGCAGGAAATTGAATGTTTAAAGCATATCAAAAGTAAGGACAAAAATATTTTCATTAAAGATACACTTCAAATGGGTAGTTTTATCCTATCAATCGGAGATATGAATTGTAAAAAAATAAAATCTATTGATTCCTGCATAAAAAATTATAAAAGTTCTGATACAATACTAATTAAAGCACTTAATTATAAAGTATTCCAACACATAAAAAAAGAAGAACAGAATATTAAATATGAAAGTTTAGTAAGTGTTTACAAAATAGAAAAGAAAAAGTTAAATACATCATCAATTTTAGAACTTGAAAATGGCATTTTTATTCATTTCGTAGTCGAAAACGGAGCAACCGAAAGAGCCGGAATAAAAAGCGGTGATGTCCTTTTTTCAATAGGAGGAAAACAACTTGCATTCGAACAATTACCTGAAAAGTATGGATTAACAAGGGAATCTTTAAAGCATTTAAGAAGTCATCAAAGTGGCGAATTTGTTGAATTTGAAATTTTAAGGCAGAACGAATACCAAACGGTTAATGTGTGTTTGGCAAGCTATGGCATTGAATTTTCATTTCTTTATATATTCATTACCGGTTTTATCTATATTGCTGTAGGACTGTATTTTGGTTTAATGCGACCGAATCTGAAAGCTGCCCGATACACAGGGCTTGCCCTTGTAACTCTTGGTATAACCTTTGCATCATCACTTGGAGTTAATCCTTATGATTATGATTTATTATCTAATCTTGTCTATTTAACAAATATAACAGCTTTCTTCTTCTGTATTCCACTTTGTTTTCACAGCTTGCTTTATTTCCCCAAAGAGCTCTATCCTGCATCACGCAACAAATTTCTAAAAATACTTAACTATTCTCTTGCCGCCGTAGGAACAATAATTGCAGATTTAGCTATTTTTACAAACTATCCTGTTTTCAAAGGAATTCTTTCTAGTATAATTTTCATCATATTAGTATTATTTAACATAATAATGCTAATTTTATACAGGAAGAGCCATTCCAACGAAGTAAAAAGGACTATGCGTTTTATTACTATTAGTTATTTAATAAATTTATTTTTTATTCTTTTTGTTCAAATATTTTATCGATTTTTTGATTATACTTCTGTCCCCTGGATTGCAGAAATTTTTAATAATGCTTATCTGCTGCTCATTCTTATTCCTATTAGTTATATATACACGACCTGGCGCTATCGCTTGCTTGATATAGAAATCAACATTAAAAGAAATAAACTTTATAATTTTGCAACAATTTCCTGGAAAATAGTTGTAATTGTTGCAATAGCAACTTTTATCGTTGCTTTGTCGCATATACGAATTGATTTACCAAACATTCATTTTGACGGCACAAATATAGAAGTACTTGGAACGCCTTTAAATGAAGATTTACGCGGTTTTTATGAAAAAGTAATTATTATCATAACATCAATTATTATTTCTGTATTTATCTGGGCTGCTGGGAACAAGGGACAACGGCTAATTGATAAAAACTTTTATCGCATCAAATTCGATTATCACCTTGCCAGCAAGCAAATTTCTGAATTAACCGGCAGAGGAACAAGCACCGATAATCTTGCCGAAGAAATTGTTAAAAAACTCGGCTCTCTTGTCCATTTGAAAAAAGTCGGGCTTGCTATTTTTAAAAATGAAACCGAAATTACTACTTTAAAAATATATGCAGAAAACAAAGGCAATAATTTTGATTTTCCTATTGATTTAGAGCATACTTTCATAAAAGCAATGGAGCAGTTTTCAGGTGGTATCATAATTGATTATTTACCAGACAAAATTCGTAATATTTTCAAAATTGAAAAATTCTTTTATGTTGTTCCTATTCGCTTGAAATCTAAACTTTTAGGATGTTTGCTTATTGGTGAGAAACTTTCTGAAACTGTTTTGCAAAACGAAGATTTTGAGTTTTTAGCTTCTATTGCTAATCAGATTTCAATTTCAATAGAAAACTCATTCCTTTATGAAGAACTTTCGCAACAGGAAAGAATTAAGCACGAACTTGATTTAGCAAGGAAAATACAAACGGCATCACTACCACAATTTGTTCCGGACATAGAAGGATTAGACATTGCTGGTCTTTCAATTCCGGCTTACGAAGTCGGTGGCGATTTTTACGATTACCTTACTAATAGTTCTACTGATTTAACAATCATACTTGGTGATGTTAGCGGAAAAGGCACTTCTGCTGCTCTTTATATGTCGAAAATTCAAGGAATTATAAGGATTTTACATAAATATTCAACATCTCCAAAAGATTTATTAATTAAATCGAACGAACAACTTAAGCATAATTTAGATAAAGGAGCTTTTGTTACCGCAGTATGCGCCCATTTCGATTCCCAAATGCATATTGCTAAAGTTTCGAGAGCCGGCCATCTTCCATTGCTTTATTTCAGTAAAGTTCGCAATTCCTTTGAAATTGTAACTCCAAAAGGCATAGGATTGGGAATGGGGAAAGTTGAAGAATTTTCTAATTACCTTGAAGAGCAGACATTGCTTTTCAATTCCGGCGATATATTCATTT
Source organism: uncultured Hyphomicrobiales bacterium (assembly GCA_964499465.1). Lineage (GTDB taxonomy): Bacteria > Bacteroidota > Ignavibacteria > Kapaibacteriales > UBA2268 > JAAYJM01. The sequence continues at coordinate 15,300 of CAZCLJ010000021.1, read as the reverse complement.
TTATTAGTGATGGTGTTGTGGATTCGAGAAATGATAGCAAAGTTGATTTCGGACAGGAAAAACTTCTTGATAATATTAAATTCTGTATTGACTGCAATGCCGCTGAAATCCGCGATAATATTATAAAATCAATAAAACTTCACACTCAACATTCAGAACAATTCGACGATTTAACCATTGTTATTGTGAAAGTAAAATAATTTGGTTTATGGTTTATGGTTTATGGTTATGGGGTTATTGGGTTATTGGGTTATTGAGTTATTGAGTTATTAGGTTATTGGGTTATTGAGTTATTGAGTTATTGAGTTATTGAGTTATTGAGTTATTGAGTTATGGGGTTATTAGGTTATTGGGTTATTGGGTTATTAGGTTATGGGGTTATGGGGTTATGGGGTTATTGAGTTATTGGATTATTGGGTTATTGGGTTATTGAGTTATTAGGTTATTGAGTTATTGAGTTATTGGGTTATTGGGTTATGGGGTTATTGGGTTATTGAGTTATTGAGTTATTGGGTTATGGGGTTATTGGGTTATTGAGTTATTGGATTTTTAGTAAGAAGACTAATAACTAACTACCAGTAATAAGATAAGAATCAATAAATTAAAATCAAATAATTCATTTAATAATATTATGATGCAAATCTGTTATAATAATTTTTTTAAATTTGATATTTAATATTATTTTTAAATATCTACATAAATAAATATAATTATTTCTTTAATATAAAAATATAATTTATTTAAATATTATATTAATATGAACGAAAAAACTTATGGCGATATTATTGAAAAATATCCTGAATTAATTGAGAAAGATCTTAAATTAATTGCACGAGAATATAATGTTTATGGAAGAAGAATTGATATTTTATTCGAAGATGAATATAAAAGGAAATTAATTGTAGAATTAAAAGTAGTTCCTATAAATGATAAACATATTGGGCAAGTTATTACTTATACTGGTGGTTTTACTGATCAAGATATTCGAATAATGCTTGTTAGTCCACGAGTTCCATTTATAACCAGAAGAGCTTTAGACTATCATGGTATTGGTTGGAAAGAGTTGAAATTTGAGGATATTATACATTTTCTTCAAGAAAAAAAAGATTTTGGTTTATTACAAAGTTGTATAAATGAAACAAAAGAATATGTCAAAGTAAATAAAAAAGAGATTATAGAAATAATTTCTTTTTTATCAAAAGTTTTAAATGATAATATTAATTATATCGCCCACTATTTAACTGTAAAAAATAAATTAAAAAAATAGAATAATATTCAAATATTATGATATTTTGTCCTAATTGAGTAAAAAAATGTGTTAGTTGTTTACAAGATATTTTTTTCCAATTATTATTACAACTTTTTATAATTAACATTTTTTATTAATTCTTATAAACTCAGATCTTACTATGCTTCGTAGTTTTTTTTCGCAGTCTTGTCATTCTAAATGAAGTGAAGAATCTCACAAATTATTGCTACCACAAAGATTAAAATTCTTTACTTCGCTTCTGAATGACTTTTTTTAGATAAATTGCGCAAGTATTCTTTACGAGGCAAATCTCCTAACTACTTTATTATCTTTATGGGGCTGGAGTTCTGAAACCATAAACCATAAACCATAAACCATAAACCTTAAACAATTCTTTCAATAATTTCAATTTCGCTTTCGGTTAAATCATATATTTTATAAACCAAATGATTTATTTGATTTTCCAATGAATTAGCTTTTTCAATATCAGAAATTATTATGTTTTTATTTTCATTGAAATATTCTTCTAATTCATCTTGAGATTTAATTTGTATTTTGATTTTCTGTCTTTTAAATTCTTCAAGGAACTCTTTAAAACTAATTTTATAGAAATCTTGTATTTTCTGAGTATCTTTTAAATTTTCATAATTCATTAAAATTCTATAAATAAATTTTTCTTTTTTCGTTTCAATGCTTTGATGCAATTCAATAACTGAAGAAACATATTTACTGATTTGATTTTGAATATCAGGACTTGGCAATTTGAAAGGAAATTCAGAAATAGTATCGTATTTTAAAGTAAAAGCACCACCAGCAGTCATTATACCAATGAAATCGAAATAAAATCTCATCAGTTTGCTATTCAACACTCCTAATATGTATTCAAGAGAAAGTTGAGAATCTGAAGTTAAAATATATCCATTACTCGGTAAATAATGACCTTGAGCATCGAAGCAAAAAGCCCATTTATCAGCAGTTAATCCCCAAATAATTTTAGGTTTTTCAAACTCGTTGTAATAAGTTGCAGCACAGCGTTGAAGTGCATACCATTCATAACGAATTCCAGTCTCTTCAACATTTCTTTTTAGCAGGTTTTCTTTGTATTTCGTTAGATATTTGTATAAACTTTGATAGTTCTCAATAAGCAAGTTTTCTGCATCTTTAGAAGAACCGATAATATTTTTAGTATTATGCAATGGAAAGTGCCAAGGAATAAACAACATAAATAAATTACTTTCCTTATAAAACCATTTTCGAATATTTCTACCTTGAAGCAATGGTTTTATTATTTCTGAATTTTTTGGGTCTTCTTGAATAAGCCTATTTCTTGTTTCATTGTCGATAATAAACGCTTCATTATATCCAGTTGTAATTCCTCTATAAATATTTATTCCTTCTATATCTTTTAATTTTATTGAATTATGCTCTATTTTATGCTTAATTGGAATTCTTCCATTTGCAGATAAAAACCAAATTTGTTCATCTAAATTAGTTGATTTCATATAAAAATGATTTTCAACAACATAATCTTCTATTTTTTCATAATTTTTAAGACTTTGATTAACAAAAGAAACTTTGATATTTTCAGAAGAATTTTGATTACATATAATCATTATGCAACTTGCTACCAGTGCATCTTCAAAAACTCTATAATCAGTAAAATCAATAATTTGCAGAATCTTTTTCTTTGAAATGAATGCTCTTAGATTTTCTCCATAGCTTGTCTTCATAAATTTATTTGAATTAATAAAACCAAGCATTCCTTTTTCTTTTAACATATTGAAAGCTAATTCAAAGAAATAAACATACAAATCTGAAGTTCCGGAATAACATTTATAATTCTTTGAAAAATAATCACTAAATTCCTTTAGCTTTTTACTTTCAACATACGGCGGATTCCCTACAATTATGTCGAAACCTCCTCGACTAAGTATTTCAGGAAATTCTTCTTCCCATACAAATGCTTTATCTGTTATATTTTTGTCTGATATTAGTGAATTGCCACATTTGATGTTTGAATCTAATATAGCAAGAGCTTCTACTTTTGATGCTGATTTAAGCCATAGCCCGAGTTTTGTAATTTCTACGCTTTCAAAATTTAAGTCCACTCCAAAAAGATTATTATTCACTATATCTTTTTTAATTTTTGTAATGCTGTGCTGCAATTTCGTAGGTGCCGTTTCAAATAAATCTTTAGTTTTTTGGGATTTTATATTCTCTTTTAACTTGTCAACCACGTCAAATACCATTGTCCATTCTTTCAGCAGGAAATCGAATGCCTGAGTTAAAAAGGCACCGCTTCCGCAAGCAGGGTCTAATATTTTAATATTTTTTAGAACTTCTATGTATTTTTCCCAGCGTTCTAAATGCTTTTTCTTCTCAACTTCAGTTTTGGGAAATTCAATTAAATCATTCAGACCAATTTGCGATTTTTGCTCTTCGAGCCAACTCCCTATTGTGTATTTTACGATATAATGAGTAATATTTTCTGGCGTATAAAAAATCCCTTCTTTCTTTCGCTTATTTGTTTCAATTGCATTTGTTTTATAATTAATTTCGTCATCTGTTTCAGAATACTCAATTTTCTTATTTTCAGTAATTTCCTTTTTCAAATTTTCAATATCAGAAATTGACTGCTCGAAAATATGACCTAATATATTTATATTTAAATCGCTTTCAAAATCGTAATTGGTTAATTTCAAAAGCTGTTTAAGAAAAACATCTTTTATAATCAGCTCATCAATTTTTTCATTATACTTAAAAAGTCCGCCATTTAATCTGTGAATACGGTTTGGAAGTCCGTCGTCAAGTGCTTTGAAAAAGTATTTGATTTGCCGCCATAGCTCTAATTTGTCAGAAGCCCAGCTTCTTTGGGAAATATCTACTATTTCGCTCAAAACGTTATACTGGATAAAATCGTAATCTTTAATAACGCAGACAAAAACAATTCTGTCAATTACAGTTTGAGCATATTGCAATAAATCTAAGGGATTTTTTTGAGGGTTGTGCAGTTTTAAATGCTGAAGAAAAACCTCACGCAAATACTTATAATGCTCGTAAAATTCAAAAGTAATATTTCGTTCTTTCTCTAATCTTTTTTCGAGTAAAATATCAATTTGAGATGATTTCTTTTCGTTGAATAACTGGTTTTTTGCAAGAAGATAATAAAAGCGGTAAAATTCATCTGGTTCGTTTAGTTCAAGCACATCGAAAAATTCGTATTTGTTCATATCGCTTGAAAGATAGAGACGAATCTCTAAAAAATTACTAACGACGACCCATTTGCAGTTTTCACCGGATTTTGCAGCATACATAAAGCACTGCTCGACTGCACTTCCTTTGAAATCAGCTCTGTATTGTGGTTTGTCTAATGTAGTCCGTGAATTCTTTATTTCAACAACTGCCCTAATATCTTTTTCTATTTCCTGCTTTTCATTAAGCGAGAAAAAGCCCAATGCAGCATCTGCTTTCGTAGTGTCAAACGATGTTTTACTTTCTAAATATAAATTCCAGAGGTTTGGATTTTGCAAATTGTAATCTAATATTTCACCAAAGAATAGAGATAGGAAAAGCGGCTTCAGTTCTTCTTCGTTTAAACTTGTGATTTTTCCGGAATAAATATTTTCCTGCCAATTCTCAATTTTTTTTATTTTTTCTTCAAAGTTTGGAATACCGTTTGGAAATGCAGCTTTTGCTTTGCTATTCAGTTCTTTTGTTGAAAATATAGTATTATGAAGTTTCATTATTCAATTAAATAATTTGCAAATAGAGCTAATATGCTATTCAAAAATAATGATTTTTAAGAAGATAATCAAAAGGAAAGAAATTTTATGATAATAAATTAAAATGCTTTTATTTATTTTCTGGACATTAATGTTAAAATCAAATACAGTTTAGAATGTTTCAGAACTCCTTATGCTTAGTAGTTTTTTATTCCGCATGCTTGTCATTCCGATACGAAGTGAGGAATCTCACAACTCATTGTTTCCACAGAACTTGAGATTTCTCACTTCGTTTCGAAATGACACCTTTTATGGGTAATTTGCGCAATTGTTTTTACGCGGCAAATCTCCTAACTCTTTTATTTTCGTTATGCTGGCTGGAACTCTGAATTTAATACTGTCAGAATGTTTTAACAATATTTTTCTATTAAACAGAAATTGCTGTTAATGTCACCTTTTTCATCAATAATTATTTATTTTTATTCAAATATCACTTTGTTTATTTATTTAATTTTATTAAGTTTATGAAAATGAAAAGTGAAATTTTGTATCATAAAATATAAAATCTTATGAATAATCAACTGAAAATGATTATTATTTTCCTTATATCATTTTTATTCGTGATTTCCTGTGAAGAAAAAGAAATAGAATTTGAAAATCTATATTCATATAAAAATGACAAGAATATTAGCGATTCTCTTGGAAGACAGGCAAATGATACTATCAGTTTTATTCCTATTGAGCATTATTATAGAAAAGCAATGGAATTGAATTATGACAAAAGGGTATCTGATTTTGAAATTCGCTATGGTTCAAATTTTTCAACTATTCTTAGGTGGTTACAAGAACCAGTTTTAACAAATTATTATCAGAATAAAGAAATAATAAGGTTTACTTGGCTTCGTTCACATCATCCTTATTATATTGTATTAAGATTAGAAAAAAACAATAATGAAATAAAATTAATAGAAAAGGAATTTAAAGAACAAAAACTATGCTTTGATTCCTTCTCAAACAAATATATTGATAGTGTAAAATTTGGTTTATCTACTAAGATTATTAGTAAAGAAATTTGGAATGATTTTCAAAAATTAATAATTGATAGTTCTTTCACAAATATAACTTCAATTTCTGCATTTCAAATTTCAGTTGATGGTTCAAATTGGTTATTAGAAATTCACAAACCAAATGGATATTATTTTGTACAACGTAATTGTCCAAGTAAATATGAAGATGGACTTTTCCGCAAAATTTGCGAATATATTTTAGATTTAAGTTCATTTAAAAATGAAGAAAGATATTAATAAACAAATTAATGAAGATGTCCTACATCTTCGAGATGTAGGACATCTGGATTAAAACTTTCGCAAAGTCTAAGTAACTTAACGAAAGTATTTGTTCTACTTGCTTTGCAAAAGTTACTTTAAATGACTGTCATGCTATCAACTTGTTGATAGTATGACTGAAAAGAACTGTTCCTGAATCTCATGTGAGTAATAACAATGACTTGTGAGATTCCTCACTTCGTATCGGAATGACAGAGTGTAATAAGTAATAATATAAATTACTTTACAAAAATTAAAAAAACTACCCAAATTAAGAGTTTGGATAAATTAAATCAACAAATTAATAACATTTAAAATGGAGGTTTTTGTGAAAGCAAAAAGACTAATTATCGCTACCATATCGGGAATTGTATTCGGATTTGTCTGCTTCGGATTCGCGTCGAGCGGAGGAGCAGAGGTTTCGCTTAACTTAGCTCTAAGTATTATTCTTGGCAGAACAATAATTGGAGTTGCTATTGGAATCAGCCGTTTTACTTGTAAACACTGGTCGATTCACGGCTTGTTAATGGGATTAATATTCAGTTTGCCGATGGGTTTCGGTGCTATGCTTGCCCCTGAAAACCCGGAGTTTTCCCAATCAATGATGTTTTTCTCAACTGTTATTATGGGAATGATTTATGGCTTGTTGATTGAATTAATTACATCTGTCTTTTTTAAAGCAAAGATGGTTGAGTAATTCGAGGAATTTTTATTTAAGTTAGAAACCTTATGAGAAAAGTCATACTATCAACAAGTTGATAGCATGACTTATTATTGAAATGAACAATTTCCTTTCTATATTTTCAAAGGGATTGAGAATAAAACCTTATTTTCAAAATAAACCTTAGTAGAAAACGAAACAAATATATTTCAACCTTATTAGCTTATTTAATATTGACTTAAATTTAAAATCCATGTTTTCAATTAAATTCAATTAATAATTGATAGGTAAAAATGAGTAATCTCAAATATTTATTTGATAATCATTTTGATAATTTTAAACAAAATGGAGAATAAAATTACATTAAGAGATGAAATGACTCAATTTTTGCTTTACACTGCACCAAGCGGAGAGGTAAAAGTTGAAGTTTTTTTGCATAATGAAAGCTTATGGTTGACTCAAGAACTTATTGCCGAGCTTTTTGGTGTTCAGAGACCCGCTATTACTAAACATTTAAAGAATATTTTTAGTGATAGAGAATTGGAAGAAAATCAGGTATGTTCCATTTTGGAACATACCACAAAACACGGTTCAATTGAAGGAAAAACTCAAATTCAAAAAGTAAAGTATTACAACCTTGATGCAATAATTGCAGTTGGGTATAGAGTAAATAGTAAAAAAGCAACACAATTTCGTATTTGGGCAACTAAAATCCTTAAAGAATATATAATTAAAGGATTTGCTCTAAATGACGAAGGGCTGAAAAGGCAAAATTTCTCACAAGCAAGCTGAAGAAAAAGCAATTAATGAATACGAATTATTCAATAAATCCCAAATAATAGAATCTGATTTCGACCGTGAAGTAAAAAAGTTGATAGAATTATATAAGCAGAATAATGTGTAGTAAAAATTATGTTATTCCGAACCAATGATGGAACTAAAACTTGTTTTCATTGATGGCATAATTCAAACTTTCGCAAAGTTAAGAAACTCGTGCGAAAGTATTTAGCTCTCTTACTTCGCGAAAGTTTCTTAACTTTCGTAAAGTTTGTAGAGTAAAGTAAAGATATCATTTGTTCGGATTAACTCTTTAATTATTACATATTATTATCTGATAAACTCATCTTACGTAAAATACTTATTAATACTTTAATTATTAAGTTTTAAGTATTACTTTTAAAAATATGATTTTTTGTGTGCTTTGTGAAATACTTAGTGTTCTTTGTGTTAAAACAAATAACCACAAAGAGCACGATGACTCAACGAAGGACACGAAGAATTAATTTTAAAAATAATTATGAGCAATTCAATATAAGTTGCTAATACGTAGTTGAGTGTTTAAAAATAATTAAAATAATTATATAATTTTATTAATAGTTTAAAGAAAATGAATTTAAAAAAAATAGGATATAGCGAAAAATTAGAAAAAATCAGAATAGAAAATGATTTAACTGGTTTTGAAATTGGAAGAATCATCACCGAACACAAAGAAAGATATATAGTATATACTGAAAAAGGTGAATTTGATGCCGAAATAACCGGCAATTTGCGTTATACTGCCAAAGGAAGAATTGATTTCCCCGCAGTAGGTGATTGGGTTGCTCTTGCAACCTACGATAACTTAGCAATCATACATAAGATTTTGCCACGATTTTCCATTATTAAAAGGAAAGCTGTTGGGCAGTCTGGCGAAATTCAGGTTATTGCTGCAAACATTGATTATGCGTTCTTGGTTCAGGCAGCTACTCAGGATTTTAATATAAACCGGCTTGAAAGATATTTGACAATTTGCAATTCTTCAAAAGTTAAACCAATTATTGTTATAAGCAAAGTTGATTTAATTGAAGAAACGATGATAGAGGAACTGAAGCAAATGATTAGTTCACGAATAAGTGATGTTCCAATTTTTGCGATTAGCAATGAAAACAGGTTTGGTTATGCTGATATTTTGAATTTTATGAGGAAAGGCAAGACTTACTGTATGCTTGGTTCTTCGGGAGTTGGAAAATCAAGTTTTCTGAATAATCTTTCCAGCAATAGCAAAATGCGGACTGACGAGATTAGTAAAAGCACCAATAAAGGAAGACACATTACAAGTCATAGAGAGTTGTTCATTATTGAAAATGGTGCTATTCTTATTGATAATCCCGGAATGCGTGAAGTTGGAATTGCCGATTCAGGAAAAGGATTAGAAATCACTTTCGACCCGATTCTGAAATTAGCTAAAAAGTGCAAATATCAAGATTGCACTCACACAAGCGAAGTCGGCTGTGCTGTAATAGAAGCACTCGAAAATGGTGAAATAGACGAACTTTCTTATCAGAATTACTTAAAAATGTTGAAAGAAAAAGAGCATTTTGAAGCATCTGTTTTTAAAAGACGGCAAAAAGAAAAGGAATTTGGCAAAATGATTAAAAATTACAAAAAAGATAAGAAAAGAAACAAATTTTAAAATGATTTAAAAGGATTTTTTATAATAATTTCAGCCACCGAGCAAGTCCCGGTGGTTGATTAGTTTTTTAATAGCCATACGATCAACAAGTTGATAGTATGGCTATAAGTTCTAAGTATTTTATTTTTATAGAAATAATAATATAAAAATCAATTGATATAATGATTGAATAAGTAAATATTTTTACAAATAACATCAAAATTTAAAAATTTTTTTAAAAAGTAAAAAGAAATTACTAAAAGCCATACTATCAACTTGTTGATCGTATGGCTGGAAACTGTATTTTTAAGAACGTATCAGCCCTGCGGGCAAGCCCCGGTGGTTGATTTAACTTTACTTCGCAATTGTTGTCGGTTAGGCATAATTTCTAAAGAAAAAATTTAAAGTTTACAAAAACAATAAATATTTCTCTTTTTTCTTTTTAATTTTGCAAATGAGAGTAATTTAGAATAAAAAAAGTTCAAAACGCGAGATGCTCAAAATAAAAAAAATTCTTCTATATTCAGTACTCATTGCAATTGCATTAGGAATGGTTTTTCCAATGGTTTGGATGCTGCTCATTTCACTTAAAGCCATTCCATCTTCCGATGCAAATTTCTTTGAACTACTCTTTTCTTCTTATACTTTACAAAATTTTATAGAAGCATTTGAAACAGACGCATTCGGAACTTACTTTTTTAATTCAATAGTAGTTGCTGCAACAGTAACTGCCGGAAATATCCTTTTCAGTTTCCTTGTTGGCTATGCACTTGCACGGCGAAGTTTTCCCGGCAAAGGAATAGTATTTGGCTCAATCCTTGCAGTTCTTATTATACCGCCACACGTTATAATGATTCCGCTTTACCGCCTGATGGTAAGTTTCGACTGGCTCAATTCATATTACAGTTTGATAGTTCCCTGGCTCATTACTCCTTTTGCCGTTTTTCTCGTAAGGCAATATATTATAGCACTTCCAACTGAACTTGAAGACGCAGCAAGAATTGACGGTGCAAGCGAATGGTATCTTATGTTCAAAATCGTAATGCCGCTTTGCAAACCGATTTTAACCGTAGTTGCGATTTACGTTTTTTTAAGCAACTGGAATTCTTTCCTTCTCCCCTATCTTTTTGCAAATGATGAAGCATACAGAACGCTTCCAGTTGGGCTTACTTTTTATCTTGGAAAGCAATCTATTGACTGGGGTCATCTTATGGCAGGTGCCGGTATTTCTGCATTGCCGATTATTCTAATATTTTTGCTCTTTCAACGTCAAGTAATAAATGGTTTAACTGCTGGTGCTTTGAAAGAATAAATGCAAAATACTAATTCATATAGAAAAATAAATATACTTCCCGATTACATTGCTAACCAAATTGCTGCTGGCGAGGTAATTCAGCGTCCGGAATCAGTAATAAAAGAACTTGTTGAAAATTCCCTTGATGCAGGTGCTGATTCAATTATAGTTGTAGTCCGAGATGCCGGCAAACAGCTAATTCACATTGTTGATAACGGCTGCGGAATGGCGCGTCCGGATTTGGAACTTAGCTGCAAACGCCACACAACAAGCAAGATATTCACAAGTGAGGATTTAGAAGAAATATTAACATTCGGCTTTCGCGGTGAGGCACTTGCTTCTATTTGCTCTATTGCCAATGTTGAAATAAGAACGAAACGCCGTAGCAGTGAAGAAGAATTTCAGGGCTATCGACTAATTTCAGAGCCAATGAAAGAAGAATTCATTGAACCATTTAATACTGATTTTGGTACTCAAATTTTTGTAAGAAACCTCTTTTTCAACGTTCCTGCAAGGCGTAAATTTTTGAAATCCAATCTTACAGAATTTCGCTATATTTCTGATACTATGATTCGCCTTGCTCTTTCAAAACCGGATATACGCTTCACTTTTTATGACGAAGACACGCTTATTTTCGATGTAAAACCTTCTACACTGAAAGAACGTATTGCAGCTATTCTTGGACGCGATGTCGCTGACAATATGTTTTATATACAAGCTGAAAACGATTTGATTAAACTATCCGGCTTTATCGGAAATCCGGCAAACGTCAAAAGAACGACTGCAAATCAGTATTTCTTTCTAAATGGTAGAAATATAAAAAGTAAGTCGCTAAACTTTGCTGTTTTTTCCGGTTATGAACATATTTTGGAAAAAAATAATTTTCCTTTTTACCTAATTAACATTGACATTGACCCGAAATTTGTCGATGTAAACGTTCATCCACAAAAGCACGAAGTCAAATTTGAAGATGAACGGATAGTTTTTAATCTGTTACAAAATGCAGTTGCAAAAGTTTTACAGGAAAATAATCTGCTTCGCACTATTGACGTTATGAGCAACGAAGCAAGCTCTCCCTTTATTGCCATTAATCCGCAAAATCAATCTGCCCCCACATTTGTTAACAGATTAACCGGTGAAATTGTTAGCAATCAAAGGCAGTTTGATTTTCCCAAAAGATATGACCATTTTGATAATAGAAATAAGGAGCAGTTTTCTACTTCTGCTTATTCTGCCCTTTTCAGCAACAAACCAAATATTGAAAATGAATTAATTGAAAAAGAAGCGTTTCCGAAATCAATGCTTTTTCAAATTCATTATAAATATATAATTTCTCAAACGTTTAACGGGTTTATTATAATCGACCAGCACGCCGCCCACGAACGTATTTTATATGAACGTGCTTTAAATACTATAAAAAAAATCATAAATAATTCCCAGCAACTTCTTTTCCCTGTCCAAATCCAATTAAGCACGGCTGAAAGAACTATTTTTAAACTGATTGAAGAAGAGCTAACTTTAATCGGATTTGGCTTTAAATTTTATGACGAATCAACTGTTGAATTGATTTCCGTTCCTATTGACATAAAACCGGGTAAAGAGGAAATCTCAATCAGGGAAATATTGCAGCAATACGAAGAATACGAGAAGGTGCTGAAGACTGATAAACAAGACTTGGTCGCTGCTTCCTTTGCCTGCAAAGCTGCAATAAAAACCGGGCAGCAGCTTTCACAAGAGGAAATGAAAAACCTTCTTGAAAATTTAAATAAGTGCGAAAATCCTAATTCCTGTCCACACGGCAGACCTATTATAATTGAATTTCCATTAATTGAACTCGACAGACGGTTTGGAAGAAGCTGAAAATAATGATTAATGATTAATGATTAATGATTAATGATTAATGATTAATGAATCCACTCTAATAATGATGCTAAGTCATATCGGATAAATCGGTAATACAGTTCCATTGTGGTTGGTCGATAACCGTTTATTCGTTAATAACACTTTTTAGAATAATTAGAATTTATAATTATTCTAAATTTTTAAGAAAAACTTTTACATTAGAGTAATTATGATTATTTTTATACTTATTAATTTGAATATAAAAAAATTAATTAAAATATGATGAAAATAATAAAAATATTAACAATTGTCTTTTTGTTAAGTCAATTATCATTGTTTTCCAAGCAAGTTCAAATTGAATTTGATATTGCTATGTTTAAGTATGATGAAAAAAATGTAAAAATTGAAGCATATTATTCATTTCCTGATACAATGTTAAATTATATCATTCAAGATGATAAATACATAGGAGAATTGTATATATTAGTTAAAATGAGTAATGCTATTGGGTTAATAGACCAAAAAGAATGGATAGTTACCAATTCATCAAATCTTCCATTACTTGAGCACAAGACGAATTTGCTTGGTCAGAAGAATTTTATATTACCTTATGACCAGTACAAAGCAGAGATACTTGTTTATGACTTACACGATTCTACTACTAAAGCTGAAAAGACAATTAATATAATAACCAAAGATTTTTCGGGTATAAAGCTAAAAATATCAGATTTGCAACTTGCACAATATATTGAAAAGGAAAAGGATTCATCTAATCAATGGAGCCCAATGTTCCTTAAAAATACTTTATTTGTTGTGCCAAATCCATCACTCGAATATTTTGGTGAAGAACCTGTTTTTAATTCTTATTTTGAAGTATATAATGCATTAGAAAATTCTGAAAAAGGTTATATTGTTACTTATAATTTTTTTGATGCAAATAATAATGAAATTGTCAGTATTCCTAAGAAGAAAAAATCTGTTAGTAATGCTCAGGTAGAACACCTTACATTCCCAATTGAACTATTTCCAACTGGAGTTTATTATATTCAGGCAACTGTGAAATATCCTCCTGATTCCCCAACTGATTCTGTTAGCGCAATAAAGAAATTTTATTTGGTAAATCCATCTAAGCCACCCGAACTTAAACATCTCTTTTCCGAAAGTTTAACATTTGAAAAGAGTGAGTTTGCAACTATGAACGCCGAAACTGTTGAAACCGAATTTCAAATGATTAAATTTATCGCTGCACCTCGTGAAATTGAACTTTATGATGAACTTTCAACAACAGAAGCGAAACAAAAGTTCTTATTTAGATTTTGGCAGTTAAGAAATCAGGACACAACATCATTTATTAATGCAGCCCGTGAAAATTTCAGAGAAATGATTAAGTATTCCAATACATATTTTACTTATGGGAAAATGAAAGAAGGATGGCGGACTGAGCGTGGAAGAGCAGTTATAAAATATGGACTTCCTACCCAACGAGATGTTTTTTACAAAACAAGTGAAAACCGTGCTTATGAAGAATGGTTTTATGGCAATATTCAGGGAGGAGTATATTTTTATTTTGTTGATTTAAGTGGATATGGCAACTTTATTCAGGTCCATTCTACTGCCTGGGGCGAACCAAGAAATGATAACTGGTACAACGAATATGTAATTCCAAACAATCCAGACCGATTCAATACTGATACTGATGATAATTATTAGGTCCTACTAAATGAAGATTTTTTTTAATAAATTAATTACATTTTTTTTGCTTTTTGTTGGATGGTTTGCTAAATTTCTTTCTGTTAAGCAGAGAAATTCTTTTGGTAAATTTATTGGCGATTCACTTAGGTTTTTAGGAAAAAGCAGGCAGCAAGTTACTTATGAAAATATTTCTAATGCTTTTCCAAACAACTCAAACTTTGATAATAATCAAATCCTAATAAATTCTTATAGAAATTTAGGAATTACTTTAATTGAACTCCTTGTTCTTAGGTACTTAACAGATGATGAAGTAAAAGAATACATTAAGTTTAGCAATATTGATTTATTAGTAGAAAAATATAAAGAAGGGCGAGGCCTAATCTTAATGTCCGGACATTACGGAAATTGGGAATTGCTTGCTTATTCAGTTAATACCTATACTGGCATTCCAGTGCAAATAATAGTAAAACCACAAAGCAATGAAACTGCAGATAAACTACTGAACAGTTACAGAACAAAAGGTGGCAATACAATCGTATCTATGTATAAAGCTGCGTTGAGCATAGTCAGAACCTTAAAAAAAGGTGGAGTAATTGCTATGCTTGTTGACCAAAGTGCTACAAAAGACAAAGATATTTTTGTTGATTTCTTCAACAGACCCGCTGCTACATACATTGCAACGGCAGAGCTTGCTCTCTCTCTTGACTGCCCAATAATTATTGGATTTGCTGTTAGAAATGATGACTGCACTTATCGGGTAGATTTATCTGAAATTAAGTTCGATGATATTAAGGGAAAAGATGATGCAGTTCGTATTCTTACTGAAAGGCATGTAAAAGCTCTCGAAAACCAAATTCGCTTTAATCCTTCTCTCTGGTCCTGGCAGCATAAAAGATGGAAACACTCGCCAGAGTAAGAGAGGATTAGAAAGTTTAGAAGGATTAGTAAGTTTAGAAAGTTTAGAAAGTTTAGAAAGTTTAGAAATCCTGATGCCTCGTAGTTTGGTATTTCGCTTGCTTGTCATTTCGAAACGAAGTGAGAAATCTCAAACTCTGTGGTAGCAATGACTTGTGAGATTTCTCAC
>CAZCLJ010000020.1:19172-29003 GCA_964499465.1 uncultured Hyphomicrobiales bacterium | reverse complement strand
GAAATTTTTCTGGATTCTTCACTTCGTTCAGAATGACTATGATAAGTGATGTCATTCCCATTTAAATGAAGCACTTGCTTTATCTGGGGGTTCGAAATGACAGATTAATTGTTACTATGAATGTAAATTTTCTTATGCTCTTAGCTGGGCAGATAACAATTCAATTCTTTCTTTTTCCTGAAAATACTCTTCTTTAATTTGATTAAAAGTTTCTTTTACAGAAATAATTTTATCAGCTAAATAAGCATTAGTTCCGGCAAAAGCAAATCCAGCGTTCATTCTCCCTTTTGCGGAATTATGCAGAACCTGAGCAATGCAGTAAGGAGCAGTTTGATAATTGCAAGAACCAAGACAGTGCCAAATACATTTAAACGGATGAGTTTTTCCTGCTTGAATTTGCCTGACAAAATCGTTCTTTATTACTCTTCCCGGTAAGCCGACAGGACTATCTATAATAGAAATATCCTCTTTTTTGCAAGCTAAATAGGTTTCCTTGAAATCAATAGAAGCATCACATTCGTTTGTAGTAACAAAGCGGGTGCCTAGTTTCACTGCTTTTGCTCCATACTGCATTATATCATATATGTCTTTTCCATAATAGATGCCACCAGCAGCAATAATTGGAATTTCTTTACTAAATTGATTTTCAAAAATACTAATTTCTCTAATCGTTTCTTCAACTAAAATATGCAATGGAAGAAGCTTTCCCGTCAATTCTTCTTTTTTAAATCCGAGATGCCCTCCAGCCATTGGTCCTTCAACAACGACAGCATCGGGAACATATCCGTATTTATTTGCCCAGTATTGAAAAATCAGTTTTGCTGCTTTTGCAGATGACACTTTAACAAGAAGCTTGGTGTTGTGTCCATCGCGTCCTGAAGAAGAAATCATAGCCGGAATTTTTAGTGGTAGCCCGGCACCCATAATCAAAATATCTATTTTCTCATCAAGAGCTACTTGAATAAGTTCCTCGTGGTCAGTCAAAGCAAGCATAATATTTAATCCTAAAACACCCTTTGTATTTTTTCTTGCTTTTTGAATTTCATTGCGTAATGCTCTTTTGTTTGCTTCACGGAAATTTGTATTGTAATCATGTTCGTTCATTCCAATTCCCGCAGCAGAAATTACACCAACTCCACCTTCATTTGCAACTGCAGAGGCAAGCCCGGATAATGATACACAAACGCCCATTCCCCCCTGAAATATTGGCAATGAAATATTTAAATTTCCTATATTTATTGCTTTCATAAATTTAATATTTGTAAAAAAATAATCCAGTGCAAATCTACTCAGAATTATTCTTTTTATTCAAATTTAGGGATATAGCTAATAAAATAGGGATATTTATTGATTTTAGGGACGAAAATGTGCTTTTTAGGGGCAAAAATTAAATCAATTTCTTAAACTCTTCTATGTTATTTTGAGAAACTAAAGCCGGAAAATCTATATTTTCGAAATAAAGCATATAACCTTGCGAATTTCCTTTGATTTCTTTTATGTGATTTGTATTGACAATAAAAGAGCGATGACATTTAATTATAAAATCGAATTCTGCAATTTTTTCCTCTGCTTTATTAAGAGAACTTCTAATGAGTTGTTTATGTATTTGATTATCTGATTCGTAAAAAACCTCAATATAATTATCAGCAGCTTTTATCAAAACCAATGAATTTGCAGCAAGTATAAGCCCGTCTTTTTTATATTCAGATTCAAAGTGAATTAGCTTTTCTTTATGTTGTTTATTTTCAATTAGTTTCTTGTTTAATTGCTGAGCTGATTTTAAATTTAAACGCAATAACCTTTGCTGATTAATTACAATTAATACTGCAACGGGGAGGGAACCGAGCAGCAAAATTCTGCCTATATCTGAGTAATTAATGTTTATTATCCCAAATAATTGAGTGTATAGAACGAAATCGCTACCGGAAATTGCAAAAAGTATCCAAATATTCCAGATTATTTCCCTTTTTATATCCCAATTTGCTGATATTTTTTTAAACAAGCTGGGAATTACTATCAGATTTAATGTTAGTATAAAAAAAGTTGATAGTGCAAGTCCGGAAAGCAAATAAAAAATCTCTTTCTGAGAAAATTCACTGACTTCAATTGGTTGAAAAATAAGTAAAAATGCTAAAACCCCAAGACTAATAAATAAAATGGTTTTTGCATTGTGTTTTAAATCGTCGTTAAAAGGATAAGGTTTATGTAAAAAGTTTAGCATTTTCTTTTCTCAATATTGTTAAAATCACTTATTGAGAAATTCTCAATTAAAGTATTTTAAAATTAACTCTTTTTAAAATAAATTAAAAATGATATTTGAAATTTTGTTTTTTTTATGATTTGCTTTTTATCAAGTTTATAATTTTAACTTTTGCAAAGTATGGGAAACTTGTGCGAAAGTATATTGGACAGATGTCCTACTCGTCTCGGAGATCTTGGAAATTTTGAGCTGGTTTGTATTTTATACAAATCGTGAAATATATTTAGAAAATTTATGTGCTGAGATAAGAATATTTGTTTAATTTCGTAGTGAAACGATTCGCTGTTTCCCTGTAAGAATTTGTTATCTCAAAATAACAAAAATGGTTTTTTCGAGTGTTTCAACAATTTTTTATGATTATACGATTTAGAAAGTGATATTTAGCTTTGAGAAAACATTAACAGAAATTTTTTATTAACGAATTTAGAAAAGAAAAAATGAAGCATTATAATTCGATTATTACTATACTACTATTGTGCCTGCTTGTATCTTGCAGCAACACAAGTACTCCTTCAGAACAGACGATAGACCCTTTTAGTAATGGCGGCTCTGAAAGAAATATGGTCGTTATCATTAGCGATATTCACTTAGGAGCTGATTTAAGTTATGCTGAGTGCAATACTAACCGCGCAGTTTTAGTAAAACTACTCGAAAAGCTCAGAGTTGCACCTAATGTGAAAGAACTTGTTATTGCCGGTGACTTGATTGACGAATGGTTCGTTCCAGCAAATATTGATACTTATCAAGGCAAGGATCAAAATGATTTTGTTAAGCGGATAGCATCAACAAATAAAATTATATTCGATGTATTAAACAATATAATCAAGGAAGGAAAAATTTTAGTTACTTATGTGCCGGGGAACCATGACCTTACTATTACTGCTGAGAATATCGAAAGTATTCTACCGGGTATAAATCAAGCCCGTGATGAAATGCAGGGTTTAGGGACATATTCTCCAGACAATATGCCTGAATTAGCTATAGAACACGGACATCGTTACAATTTTTTCTGTGCGCCGGATCCAATATCCAACAAAGATTTAGCATCAGGGTCTATTATGCCTCCGGGCTATTTTTTCACAAGAATAGCTGCGCTGCATGTGGTACAAAAAGCATTAAACAACGGCGTTGACCCTGTTCCTGGCGATACTATGCCTATCGTTAGTGAAAATATTGCAGGTGATGAAAGCCAGCAATTAGCTTACTCTTATTGGAATACATGGAGAGGATTAATGCTCACTTTGCCTATTTCAAATAAATTTGGTGACAAGGTAATTGTTACGAATGTTGGAGGTTTTACTAATTCATATTCTATTAATGATATGATGCCTTTTCAAGAAACTCCAGGTGGTTTTATTGATTGCAAAGTATTCAAAGGAATTCAGGATACATGGGTAGAAAGGTGTGCTCTTAATAAAGTTTATGTTAATACTCTTACAGCTGAGGCAATAACTTATGCTGCAGATAACAAGGAAACTGATGTTCAGGCAAAAAGAGAGTATTTTATGAATACCAATTCTAATAAACGAGTAGTTATCTTTGGGCATACACATTATGCAGAAATAATCCCAACGGTTAATTATAAAAATGAAAAGTCAATTTATGCAAATTCTGGAACTTGGATTGATAAGAACCCATCAACTGCGAACTTTATTGTTATAACCCCTCAAAGCGCCGACGCTTCTTCTCAAACACATATTAAACTCTACAATTTTATGAATGAGGTTGTAACGAAAATGGCTGCCGATTCAATTCGCTATTAAATGTTTATAAAATGCTGATTTCATTATTATTAAAAAAATTCAATTTCAAAATATTTCCGGAGAAAAAATGAAAAACTCAATCAAAATTTCAAGTATAATTATGATTTTATCAATTCTATTTGCATTTACTTCTTGCAATAAGACAGATAAAACTGATACATCAAATAACCCATTTAGCAATGGTGGGGACGAACGGAATATGATAGTTGTAATAAGCGACCTTCACCTTGGAGCCGATACAGCTTTTGCAGAATGCAAAGAAAATCTTGCAGCTCTTGAAAAGTTTCTTGAGCAGATAAGAGTTGCTCCAAATGTAAAGGAACTTGTAATTGCTGGTGACTTGCTTGATGAGTGGTTTGTACCAGCCCCAATTAACACTTATCAGGGAAAAGACCAGTATGATTTTGTTCAACGTATTGCTGCTACAAACAAAGGAGTATTTGCTGCGTTTAACAATATAATAAAAGAAGGTAAAATTTTAGTTACTTATGTTCCTGGAAATCATGATTTAACCATTACAGCTGCAAATGTTGAAAGTGTCCTGCCGGGGATTAATCAGGTAAGAGACGAACAATTGGGATTAGGCACTTATTCACCTGCTGACTGTCCTGTAATAGCTATTGAGCATGGACACCGCTATAATTTTTTCTGTGCTCCAGACCAGTTTTCAAATCAAGATATTGCACCAGGGACAATTATGCCTCCGGGATATTTCTTCACAAGAATAGGTGCTCTTCATGTTGCACAAAAGAATAAAATTCCCGGCGATAGTGTTAAAGCTCTTACTTTAAGTCCTTCAGCAGATGAAAACCAAAAATTACTACATACATATTGGAAACTTTGGGAATGGTCATTAAATTATCTTTCAATTGATAATAAATTTGACGAGAAACTTATAGTTACAAATGTTGATGGCTTCACAGGTACTTATTCTGTTAATGATTTACTGCCATACCAGCAGACCCCAGGCGGTATTATTGATGTAAATCTATATAAAGGAATTGTAGGAACCTGGGATAAAAGACAATCTCTCAATAAAGTGCCGGTTAATATACCTGTGGCTCAGGCAATTGCAAATGCTCCTAAGCTAACCGATACTGATGACCAGGCAAGGATTCAATACTTTATGAACCCAAATTCAGATAAAAGAATAGTTGTTTTTGGACATTCGCATGTTGCTAGAATTGATACCTCTTTAAATCATAAAGGGCAAAAATCAATATATGCAAATTCTGGAACCTGGATAGACCATAATCCGCATAGCACAACAAGAAATTTTGTTGTTATAACACCACAGAATAAAGATGATGATTCTCAAACTTTTGTAAAGGTTTTCTATATGAAGGGTGATACTGTAACTAAAATTGCTGAAAGTTCTTTAAGATATTAATAGTATAATATTTTAACTAAACATAAATGAACCATCGGGTTACCTCTAAAGCTGATACGTTCTTTGAGTTAAGAATTTTATTAAAAAAATTAAAATAAAATGGAAACAACAATGAAAAAATTTAACAGTTTAATGCGTTTATTATTGTTTGCAGCTCTATCATTTTTCATAATCAGTAGCTGTAATAAAAATAACAAACAGGATAATACTGCACAAACCGCCACTATTGATGCCTTGCCGTCTTGGAACGATACACCGACGAAGCAAGCAATCATCTCTTTTGTAGAGCAGGTTACAAATAAGAGCTCATCTAACTTTGTCCCACCTGCCGAACGAATAGCAACTTTCGATAATGACGGCACACTTTGGTCTGAACAGCCAATGATTTTCCAGACATTATTTATTATTGAACGGTTAATGGCTCTCGCACCTCAGCATCCGGAATGGACGAGCAAGGAACCTTTTGCTTCTGTGCTCAAAGGCGACGACAAATTTACAATGTCTCTTAACATAAATTCCTTAGATGTAGTTGCTGAATTGGTTAAAGCAACGCAATCGGGAATATCACCAGAAGAATTTGAAAAAATTGTTGCTGAATGGGTTGTAAAAGCAAAGCACCCTACTACAAACAGACTATTGACTGAAATGGTATTCCAGCCAATGCTGGAATTGCTGGATTACCTTCGTGCAAATGAATTTAAAATTTACATAGTTTCAGGTGGCTCTTGTGATTTTATGCGTGCATTTTCTGAGAAGATATATAATATACCACCTGAACAGGTTATCGGAACCACTTTGAATACTATGTTCGAATATATAAATGACAAACCGGTGATAACAACACTGCCCGAGCTAAATTTTGTTACTGCCGGGAAAGGCAAACCACTTGCTATCCAATCTCGGATTGGGCGCCGACCAATCGCTTCGTTTGGAAATTCAGACAATGACCTTCCGATGCTGCAATGGACTGCTGGCGGGGACGGAGCTCGTTTTTGCCTTTATGTCCATCATACAGATAGCACCCGTGAATGGGCTTACGACAGGGAATCTCTTGACCCATTTGACAAAGGGCTGGACGAAGCAAGAGCAAAAGGTTGGACAATTGCTGATATGAAAAATGACTGGAAGATAATTCATCCATTCGAGAAAAAATAAAAATTTCTATCCCGAAAACCCTAATACGCTGTATAGCTAATTAGGGTTTTCTTTCTGATTTTGTCTAGTGTAATAATTTATTGAAAACCTAATAAACATTTCTTGTCATTCCGAAACGAAGTGAGGAATCTCAAATTCTGTAGTAGCAATGACTTGTGAGATTTCTCACTTCGTTTCGAAATGACACAAAATAGTAAGTCTTTTAACGAATTACAACACTAGTGTAATAATTCGTTAAAAGACTTACTATTTTGTGTCATTTCGAACCACCAGATAAAAGAAGTGCTTTATTTAAATAGAGATGACATTTTATAAACTTTTGCAAAGTTAAGAAACTTTACAAAAGTAGAAGAAATCTTCTTACTTTGCAAAAGTTTCTTAACTTTTGTAAAGTTTAGTAGGGTAAAAGTAACGATGTCATTGGTAACCACCAGATAAAAGAAGACTTTTATTTAAATGGAGATGACATAACGAAAAGTGTCATTCTGACGGATGTCAGAATAAATCTTAAAAAATAGTTTTTATAGGTCTTTAGTCATTAGTTATTCGTCATTAGTACTTTTACAAACAACTAATGAATAATGACTAATGAATAATGACTAATGAATAATGACTAATGAATAATAACTAATGACTAATAACTAATGACTAATAACTAATAAAACATATTTGCTAACTGCGAAATTATTCGGTTCGAGGCAAATCTCCTAACTCCTTTATTTTCGCTAAGGGGTAAGTAGTTCTGACCATTATTGTTAACGGTTTGATATTAAATATGTAAATAAAATAAAAAAGTCCAGTATTTTAGTACCGGACTTTTTTTATTTATATTTTATGAAGTTTTATTCAGTAACAGGATTTTCAATAGTTTCTTCAACTTTAGCTTCTTCCTGTGTTTGTTGTTCTTCAACTTTCACTTCTTCAACTTTCACTTCTTCAACTTTCACTTCTTCAACTTTCACTTCTTCAACTTTTACTTCTTCAACTTTCACTTCTTCAGCAATTACTTCAAGAGTTGGAGTAATTTTCTGTTCTTTAGGAAGATGGTCTGCAAGAGTAGGAGCAGAAAATTCAGTATCGAAAAATGTCTTTTCTTCTTCAGAGATGCTAACAGGTTCGTTAACGAATTTATCAGCATTTGGAACTGGATGTTTTGCATTGTAAGCATCAATATCAGCTTGTTCCTTGTCGCGAAGAGCTTCAACAGCAGAAAGAACTATTTTCTTTGATTCTTTGTCAAACTCTACAACTTTAAGAGGAAGGACATCACCAATTAGGAAGAATTCGCTAATATTCTTGACTGGTGCAAAAGATAGCTGTGAAACCGGAACAAAACCATCGACGGCATCTGGCAGTTCAACTATGACTCCTTTTTCTATAATACGTTCAATTCTGGCTTCTGTGAAAGCACCAATTTTATACTTATCTTCAAAGAAATCCCAAGGATTATCAATAATTTGCTTGTGTCCAAGGGCTATTCTGCGTTGCTCGGGGTCGATGCTGAGAACGATAACGTCAATTTCGTCGCCTTTTTTGACGAATTCGCCGGGATGACGAATTTTCTTGGTCCAAGACAAGTCGCTTATGTGAATAAGTCCATCAACGCCGGGTTCTAATTCAATGAATACACCGAAATTAGTAAGGTTTCTAACGATACCGTTATGACGTGAATCAACAGGATATTTTTGCATTAAATCAGACCATGGGTCTGGTTCTAACTGCTTCATACCGAGAGCGAGTTTCTTATCGTCTTTATCAATATTAAGCACAATCGCCTCAACAATTTGTCCCATTGAGACAACTTGAGAAGGATGCTTAACGTGTTGAGTCCAAGACATTTCGCTAATATGTATAAGTCCTTCGATGCCTTTTTCGATTTCGATAAATGCGCCGTAGTCAGTTAAGCTAACAACTTTACCATTAACCTTAGTACCGATGTCGTATTTGGCGCCAATTGTATCCCATGGATGTGGTGTGAGTTGTTTCATACCGAGAGAGATTCTTTTCTTATCAGGGTCAAAATCAAGAATAACAACTTTAACTACTTGGTCAAGTTCAACGATTTCGCTTGGTTTATTAACACGTCCCCAAGAGAGGTCTGTAATATGGACGAGACCGTCAACTCCACCGAGGTCAACAAATACACCGAAGTCGGCAATTGCTTTAACGGTGCCTTCAAGGACGAGACCTTTTTCAAGTTTGCTAATAATAGCTTCGCGTTGTTCGTATAATTGCTCTTCGAGAAGAACTTTATGGCTAACAACAACGTTTTCACTTGGATGATTTACTTTTACAACTTTAACGTCAATAGTTTTACCAACCCAGCCGTCAAAATCTCTGATAGGTCTGACGTCAATTTGTGAGCCGGGTAAAAATGCTTCGATACCAAGTAAATCGACCACCATACCGCCTTTAATGCGTCTTAATATACGAACAAGAACAACTTCCTGCTTGTCGTATAGCTTTATAATATCTTCCCAAATGCGCATAAAGTCAGCTCTGCGGCGGGAAAGAATAAGTTTGCCGTTGAGGTCTTCGATTTTTTCGATATAGACGTCAATTTGGTCACCAACTTTTAGTAGTTCTGCATTTAGCAGTTCTGCTCTTGGGACAATACCCACAGATTTAAAGCCGATATCAACGTGGACTTCGTCTTTTGTAATAATAGTGATGAAACCTTTTACAAGTTCATCTTCTTTAATGTTTAGGACTGAGTTTTCTGAAAGCTTGCGGTAGGTTTCGTCATCAATTGGAAAATCTCCGAATCCATATTCAAGTAGTGATGACACAGTTGCCTTCTGTTTGCCTGATTGTGGCTTCTCTTTATTCAAAAGCATTGCTTGCTCAAGAGAAGCATCGCGTCCGATTTGTGCTTCAGCAATGTTTATTGCTTCATCGGTCATTAAGAATACTCCATTTATTGAAAAAAATAGTTAATTATTTTCTAATTATTCTTTACTTATGTAAAGATATGCAATTTAATAAATTATCTTTATTTTTACAAATATTTTTCCAAAAATATTTAATTTTTTCCAAAAATTTTTATTACGCCTTCCCAAGTTGCACTTGGGAAGGCAACTTTTACAAAAGCTATGCTTTTACTCATTATTTAAAAAAATGTAAAGCACAGCTTTAAAAGAAAACTACCTTCCCAAGTGCAACTTGGGAAAGAGTTCAAAATATTTAATTTTTTTTAATTTCTTTTCATAAAATTTTTATTACGCCTTCCCAAGTTGCACTTGGGAAGGCAACTTTTACAAAAG
>CAZCLJ010000020.1:0-19072 GCA_964499465.1 uncultured Hyphomicrobiales bacterium | reverse complement strand
AAAAAAATGTAAAGCACAGCTTTAAAAGAAAACTACCTTCCCAAGTGCAACTTGGACAGGAGTTCAAAATATTTAATTTTTTTTAATGTCTTTTCATTAAAATTTATTATTTTTGTTTTAATGAACATTATTTAGTAGGAGATTATGAAATTTGCAATTTTAACAGGTGGCGGGGACAGTCCAGGAATGAATGCTTTCGTTAGAGCAGTTGTTCGCAGTAGTTTAAATTTAAATCCTGCAACATCGGTTTGGGGAGTTATTGATGGTTGGAAAGGCGTTATTGACGCAAATTTTAAGAAATTAAGCAAAAGAGATACTGCTGGGAAAGGGCATACAGGTGGAACGATTCTTGGTACTTTAAGAGTGCCGGAGCTTAAAGACAACTTAGATATGCAGGAAGCTATTGCACTTAACCTTCACGATAATAATTTCGATTATCTGTTCGTTATTGGTGGAAATGGGAGCTTAAAAGCAGCTGAGGTTACACATAAAATTATTTCAAACCGCGGCTTAAGAACAAAAATCCTTGTTACAGCTGGTTCAATTGATAACGATGTTTGTAATAATTATGGTTATTCAATCGGCTTTTACAGCGCTATCGACAAAAGTATGGAAATGCTCGAATGGATACGTGATACTGCAAGTGCTCACAGACGTGTTTATATCATTGAATCTATGGGTAGGGATTCCGGATATCTGGCTTTCTTTGCTGGTATTGCTACCGGCGCTGAATATGTTATTAGACCCGGAGAAAACGTTGATTACGATAAAATGGCTAATATGATTAACGAAAGAGACCGGGACAGCCGGATTATTGTGGCTGAAGGTTATGGTAAAACAATTGAAGAAGTTAGAGAAATCTTAGAAGAAATATTTAAGAGAAGAGATATTAAGCACGAAATTAGAACCGTAGATATGGGCTATTTCCAGCGCGGCGGCAAAGCTGCGATTAAAGATATTTTGCACGCAAGCTGGCTCGGATACTTTATGGTTAAAGATGCGTTAAACCAATGCGATAGTGGATTTTATACCGGATATAACATTGGGCATAAACCTACGATTTTGACTTTGGAAGATGCTGTTGATGATGAAAAATCAACTCATTACGATTTACCAAAAGAAATTATTGATTTTGCTCTTGCTTTAAGGTAATTATGAAAAAAATAAAATTTATATCAATACCAGTAATTATTACATTCTTACTTACATTTATTTTTCAATCATATACTCAAAATGTTGATTTGAAAAAAGGAAAAGAACTTTATATAGAACATTGCTCTAAATGCCATAGAAAAGATGGCAGAGGAATAAAAAAAGTATATCCTCCTTTAAAAAATGCCGATTACATAAAAAACAGTGATAAAATCGAACTGCTTCGCGGTATGCTTTTCGGGCGAAGCGGAAGTATTACCGTCAATGGAGTTACTTATAATGGTGTTATGATTACTGAAATTGATAAAAGCGTTACTGATTTCGATGCTGCTCAAATTCTTAACTATGTTTACAAAGAACAAAACAATATGAATACTGTCGTTACTGTTAAAGACGTTCAGCAAGCACGTAAAGCCGGTAAACTGCCAGCACATAAATAATGATTAATGATTAATGATTAATGATTAATGATTAATGACTAATGATTAATGATTAATTGTTTTTATGAATGATTAATGACTAATGACCCAAGACTAATAACTGATAACTTAAGAATAAGCAATGCTGCCTATTCTACCATAAACCTGTAATAATTAATAATTAATAATTAATAATTAATTTGTTTTTTTTTACTTTTTTCATATTTATTTCATCTATTAATAATATATTTGATTTGTTAAGTAAATCAGTGTTAAATAAATAGATGGGAGTAAAATAAATTTGATTTTTTCTGAATATTTTTAAGAATACGAATTAATGGTATTAGTTAGTGAACTTCAGAACTCCTGACCCAATAATGAAAATAAATGAGTTAGGAGATTTGCCTCGTAAATAATACTTGCGCAAATTATCCGAATAAAGTGTCATTCTGAACGAAGTTAAGAATCTCAAATTCTGTGGTAGCAATGACTTGTGAGATTCTTCACTCCGTTCAGAATGACAAGACTACGAAATAGCAAACTACGAGGCATCAGGAGTTCTGAACTAAGTTAAGAATCTCAAATTCTGTGGTAGCAATGACTTGTGAGATTCTTCACTCCGTTCAGAATGACAAGACTACGAAATAGCAAACGACGAGGCATCAGGAGTTCTGAACTTAATATTACTATTTATAAATAATAAATCAATAAAAAACTTTTTTTTTACATTTTATTTTTTTAAATTGAATTTTATGGTGCTATAAAAAATCTACATATAAGGAAGAGATAAAGAGAACAATAGTTATTTGTAATAAAGAGAATAGAATTTACATAAATATTATATGCTTTTACTGTTAGAACAATTAATCAACAAATTAATAATAAATTGGAATAACATAATAAATAATAAGTAAACTACGAAAACTTTACCAATATTTTTAGTAATCAATATAACAATCTAACTATGAATAAAATTAATAACTATAAATTTTTTTTCCCACTTATATATGGAGGTTTTTTATGAATAAATTATCAAAATTATCATTTTTGATGATTACTTTTTGTATAGCTTTATTCCTTAGTATTAGCGTAACTTATGCTCAAGGAACAACAGCTTATGCTTACAATGCAAATGGCGGAGGTGGAATTCCCGTTGGACCTTTTTCCTTTAATTTAAACAATCCGGGAGTTGTAACCTCAATACAGAATCAACAAGGACAAACGCTTGTTACTTCAGCTTCTTGGGCTAATAGCATTTGGTATGCTTCTGCAGGTACCGACTTAATAACTATAAATCCTACTACTGGAAACCGAACTATAGTTGGCAGTATGGGAAGAAGTTTATTAGGAATGACTTATGACATTACTACTAATACTATGTTTGGAGTAGCTTATGAAAGTTCGATAGGCAATCTTTACACGATTAACCTAACAAATGGTGCAACCACATTTGTTGGTGAATGTGGAGCAGGACTTGCGTTTATTAATTTAGCTTGCGACAACAATGGAGTACTTTATGCAATTGAATTAATTACTGATGTTTTTTATACAATTAATAAAACAACTGCAGCTCCTACTCCAATAGGGCCAATTGGGTATAATTTTAATTATGCACAAGATATGGAATTTGATAAAGTAAATAATATCTGTTATGCACCGGGATACTATAACAATGCCGGAGTTTATAATAGTGCATTGTTTATTATGAATTTGGAAACAGGCGCAGCAGATTTATTTGCCCCATTTCCAAATAATAATATGGATATTACTGGCTTTGCCATTCCATTTACTCCGGAATGTTTAGCATTCCCACACTTATTTGAACCTCTTAATAATTCTATTCAGGTTCTAACCTCACCTACTTTCCTTTGGTTAGAAGTCGCAGATGCCGATTCTTATACAATCGAAATATCTACTGATGCTAATTTTGAAAATATCGTTTTTGAAGAAGATGGTATAACAGGCACCTCTTTTAACTTACCAATTGGAAGTGAATTAGAGTTAGTAACTCAATACTGGTGGCATATAATGGCAAATGCAGAAGGGAATTGCAATAGCTATTGGTCTAATAAATGGACATTCACTACTGAAGGAAATGTTGTTCCGCCAGTCCTAATTTCACCAGTTGATAATGCAAGTGATGTATTTTCCTATCCTACATTAACTTGGGTGCCCTCGCCCGGAGCTCAGTATTATCATATTCAAATCGCTACTGATGAATATTTTAATGATTTAGTTTACGATACAGAAAATATTCCTACTCCTCAGTTCTTTGCAAGAGCATTAGATTTGGAAACTTATTACTATTGGAGAGTAATGGCTTATAATTCTGCCATATATAGTGATTGGTCTGAAGAATGGAGCTTCACTACAACAGCAATTAAACCTGCATTTGGCTATAATGCATTTCAGGGTAATTCTATTATACCCCAAGGTCCCGTCGTATTTGAACTAGCAAATCCATTAAATATGTATTCTCTTCAAAACCAAGCGGATTTAGAGTTTGTCAGAGCAGGTACATGGGCTAATGATGTTTGGTATGGAACTGATAGCGATACTGGTATTTTATTTAGTATAAATAAAGTTACTGGAGTTCGAACAAGTATTGGTACTATTAATCAAAATGTTTCCGGTATGTCTTATGATGTTACAACAGAAACGCTCTATGCTGTTGTTTTGACTGATGTCGGAACAAGTTTATATACTGTTGATATAACCAATGGCTCTTCAGCATTAGTAGGGAATTGCGGAGAAAGAACCTTTATCAATTTGGCTTGCGATATTAATGGCGACCTTTATGCTATTGATTTAGGTGATAATAATTTTTATTTTATTGATAAATATACTGCTATACCTACAGCAATAGGTCCAACTGGCTATGATGCTAACTATGCCCAGGATATGGAATTTGACAAAGAAAATAATATTTGTTACTGGGCTGGATATACTACAGCTGGCGGTTTATACACAATAGACCTACAAACAGGAGACGCAACACTAATTAGCAATTTCCCCGGTGGTATGGAATTAACCGGTTTCGCCATTCCATTTGATAATCCTTGTTTAGCATTTCCACAATTAAATGAACCTGCAAATAATAGCTATTGCCAAGGCATAACTCCTAATTTCGATTGGGACGATGTTGCAGGTGCAAATACTTATGCAATTCAAGTATCTACGGACAAAAACTTTACAAATGTTGTATATGAAACAATAGATATATCATCATCAAGCTATTCTTTGCCAGTAGCAAATGCTTTGGATTATTTAACCCAGTATTACTGGAGAATAATGGCTTTCGGAGATAACAGTTGCAATAGCTTGTGGTCTGGTCGTTTAGCTTTCATAACTGAAGGAGATTTACCAAATCCAACGCTTGTTACTCCGGCTAATGGTATCGAAGGATATAATCCTACTGCTACTTTCAATTGGGTTGGAAGTATTGCAGCTACTTCATATCATATTCAAGTGTCTTCTTCTTCGGATTTCTTAGGAATAATCATTGATGATGAATCACTAACAGAACCAACTTATACTTATTCCTCATTAGCAAATTTCACTCAGTACTATTGGAGAGTATCAATGGCTAATCCCTGTGACGAAAGTGATTGGTCAGAAGTTTGGACATTTACTACTGGATATTCCTTTACTATTGGCACTGGAACAACAATAAATGATGACTTAACATATCCAGCACCTTATGGTAATTATTACTGGGGCGCCAAACACCAAATGTTGTTCCTAGCAGATGAATTAGCAGCAGCTGGAGCAACCCCCGGTTTCCTTACTTCATTAGCTTTTGAAGTTGGAGCAATTTATTCACTTGACCCACTGATTGATTTCACTATTAAGATGAAACAAACTACTGCAAACCAATTAATTACCGGTTGGGATGAAGTTGATTTACAGCAGGTTTATTATTCACCAGCTTATTTCAATACTTTAGGTTGGAATTCTCATCAGTTTGATGTTCCATTTGTTTGGGATGGTGTTTCAAACATTCTTATTGATGTTTGCTTTAATAATCCAACTTGGTCAAGCAATCAAGGTACTTACTACACTCCTACTACATTCAATTCTGTCTTATACTTTGCAAATGATGTAAATACGGTTTGCTCTGCTCCCGGTACTGCAACTTCTTCACTTAACAGACCTAATATTATGTTTGTTGGTATGGAAGGCGAACCAGAACCACCGGCACCGGTGTTAAGTTTACCAGTTAATGGTGCAACCGGACAGACCTTAAATCCATTGTTAGTTTGGACAGATGTTGAAGAAGCTGCTAATTACAGAGTACAAATCTCTAATGATGCTAATTTTGTTAATTTAATTGTTAATGCTATTACTCCAGAAATAGAATATTTAGTTCCAGTAAATCTTAATTATTCAACACAGTATTGGTGGAGAGTAAGGTCAATTACTCAGTTTGGGACACTTGGGCCGTGGACAGATGCATGGTCATTTACTACTGAATTAGAATCTATGAATATCAATTTAGCAAGTGGCTGGAATATGATTTCAAGTTATCTGAATCCTGCAAATACTGATATTGTCCAAGTATATGCTCCAATTGTCAGTGATGTTAAGCTTGTTAAAAATGGTGTAGGTCAAATGTATGACCCTGCATTTAACATTAATACTATTATAAATTGGTATTATCCTGATGCATATTTAGTTAATATGTTAAATGATAATACTTTAACTATTACTGGCACAAAGATTACTCCGGAAATAACTCCTTTATTCCTTAATAACGGCTGGAATTTAACTGCATATTTAAGAGATAATCCGATGTCTCCTCTTACTGCACTTGCAAATATTAGCTCTAATCTTGTTTTGGCAAAAAACAATGTTGGCGGTCTCTACGTTCCGGCTTATGGAATTAATACTCTTGGCAATATGCAGCCCGGCGAAGGTTATTATTTGTATTTAAGTGGTAATAATGTTTTAACTTATCCTGCAAATGGTGCATTTAAAGCAGCTTCGGTAGAAGAAATTACTCCAAATGCTAAATTATTAGTTCCGGCTTATAAGAATACTGGTAACAATGCTACTCTTATTTTATCAATTGATAATAATGACGGCAATGAGATTGGTGTTTTCAATGCCAGCAATGTACTAATCGGTTCAGCCCTAATCAATAATGGTGTAGCTGCTGTTACTATTTGGGGAGATGATGAGGTAAGCCCAATTATAGATGGAGCTACTAATAATGAAATATTATTTGTTAAACTATACAACTCAAAAACTAATTCCTATAATGATATTAATTTAACTGATATTAGCGACCTTACAAATAATACAGAAATTAACAATCGAATTTCTTACAGCACCAATTCAATTTATTTTGCTAAAGCTTCCTTGCAAAATGGAATGAACTTTGATTTAAGCATTGCAACTGTTCCTAATCCGGTTTCCAATTCAACTTCATTTGAATTTACTTTACCTTTTGAAGCTAATGCAGAAATTCAGATTTATAATGTAACAGGTGAATTAGTTGCGAAAATTGCCAGCAAAAGCTATTCTGTTGGATTTAATAAAGTACATTTTGATGCAAGCAACTTAGCAAATGGCGTCTATAATGTAGTTTTAAGTTCTACAGAAGGAAGATGCTCTACTACTATGATTGTAAATGAATAGATTATTCATTTAGACTTATAACAACAAAATGTCCGATATATTTATATCGGACATTTTTTTATTACTGACTACAAAGAATAGAAATTCCATATCTGCCAGATATGGAATTTCATACCAAACCGCTAACTAATAGTGCAAAATCATAATGTCATTTCGAACCCCCAGATAAAAGAAGACTTTTATTTTAAATGGAAATGACATAAGGACTTATGAAAAATAGAAAGTCAAAATCCCCCCTACCCCCAGGGCTGATACGTTCTCTTGGAGCCATACGATCAACAAGTTGATAGTATGGCTATAAGTTCTAAGTATTTTATTTTTATAGAAATAATTATAAAAACTCAATTAATAGAATATTTGATTAAGTAAAAATATTTTACAGGTAGCATAAAAATATAAATTATTTTCTAAATAGTAAAAAGAAATTACCAAAAGCCATACTATCAACTTGTTGATCGTATGGCTGGAAAAGAACGTATCAGCCATGGGGTAGGGGGATTTCTTAGTGATGTTCTGTATTTCATTGGTTTTGCAAAAAAGATGTCATTGGCAAACGAAGTGAGAAATCTCACAAGCTTGTAGTAACAAGAAGTTGTGAGATTCTTCGCTGCGTTGCCAATGACATCGCTATTTCTTATAACCAAAATTTTACGGAAGTTAAGAAACTTTCGCAAAGTGTAAGAAAAAGCAACGTAGTTGCTTCCTGTTTGTAGAAAAAGTATTTTGAGTTTGCAAAACTCCGTAGGAGTGTTCTGTTTGTAGTAAAGATAGGTCGCAACTACGTTGCTTTTCTTTTTTTATCATTATTTCTACAAACAGGATACTCCTTCGGAGTTGAAAGAAAACAAAACTCTTTTCACGATAAGTTCAAATACTTTTAACAGATTTTAACTTTCGCAAAGTAAGAAGAAAATACTATCGTAAAGTTTCTTAACTTTGCGAAAGTTCAAAAAAAATCTAATCTTTCTAAACCTTCTAATCTTTCTAAACCTTATATCATCTCCATTTAAATAAAGGGCTTCATTTATCTGGTTCGGAATAACAGTTTATATAACTCAATATTATTATTCATTTTCCGGACTTGATGGAATAATATTGGGGATAATTTCTGTTTGTTTTTGTGTGATTTTAATCTGTTCTGACAGAGGAAAGACGCTTGCTAATTTTGCTTTAATAACAGATGGAGTTTCACCGAGTTGGACAGCAGAAACGCCATCAACCATAACCTGACATAATTGCATTTCTTCATTATGCAATCTCTTAAGTTTATCACCTACTGGCAGCCATACGATATTAGCCATAAAAATACCCCACATAGTAGCAATGAAAGCCGAAGCAATGTGGTGAATTAAAACATTGGGGTCGCTTCCAGCGGCTGCAAGAGTTGAAATAAGTCCCATTACTGTTCCAATTATGCCCATTGTAGGAGAATATCCACCCAGTTTAATAAATAATCCGATGTAGATATTGTGCCTATCGGTAATGTAGCCCATTTCGGTTTCAGCAATTTTTTGAAGTGTTTCAGGGTCAACTCCATCAATGCAGCTCTGAAAAAGTTTTTTTAAGAACGGATGCTCAATTGTCTTTAACTTTGCTTCAATAGCTAATATTCCATTTTTTCTGGCAATAGCAGAAATTTCAGCTATTTTTTCAATAATTATTTCTGCACTGTATTTTTTAGGAAAGAAAGCTATTTTAAAAAGAAGAGGTAATTTAGCTATTGTATGGAATGAACTGCCTGCAAGCCCAGCAGCGAGTGTTCCGCCGAATACAATAACCATTGCCGGAAGCATAAAAAGTGCGTCAATCGTTCCACCTTCCCAAACGAATGCTCCAAAAATAGCTAAAAAGCCAATCAATATTCCAACTAATGTACTTGATTTCATTTACAAATATAAAAAAATTAACTTATAAAATCAAATAATGTTTGTTGGATTAACCTTGAACCGACCTGCAAAGCATAATTTAAGGCAGTTTCGTCCTGCGATAATTTAATTGCAGCCGATGCAACATCAGTATCTGCTTGTAAAGAACGATATTCTTTTAAACGGGTATTCTCTTCAGTCATTTGCAAAGAAATGGCACTTAGCCGATTGATTCTCGAACCATTTCTGGCTGATACATTATACATCTTGTCTTGCAACTGAGATATTTGCTGGTTTGCTAAATTTAATTTATTGAAATCTTCTTTTGTAAAAGTTGAACTGTCGCCCCTTAATGTCCCATCTGCATTATAAGCTAATGTATTGTATAAAGATATAATCTGCTCAAAAACTTCCGTTCCGTTTTCTCCAAAGACTTCTTTTGCATTAGTGTTTATTACTTCAGTTGAAGTTGAATTTTTGTTAATAACCTTTTCTTCAAAATTACCTTTAAAAACAACTTTTAAACCCGATGGATTATCTTCAGTTGCTTCTCCTTGGACTAACTCAAAAGGATAATGGTTGTTCGGTTCTTCAACCGGCGAAATTGAATCAGCAGTAGTCTTAGTTCCGGAAAAAAGATATTTTCCACTGAATTCGCTGTTCGCATTTCCTAATATATCACTCAAAAGCCCTTTTACATAGACTGCTAATGAAGACAGCGAAGTAGAATTACCGGTAGTAGTTGCATCAATTGCAAGTTGTTTCAAAGTATCTATGTTGCCAGTTATTGCGTCAATCACGTCTGAAGTAGCTCTTAGTTCACTTAGCCCGCTTTCAATATTATTATTAAAGGTCTTATTTCTATCAATTAATGTAGTAACCTGCTTGGAAATAATCAAACGTTTTGGGTCATCAGATAAACTGAGCAAATCGTTGCCAGTATAGAGACGCTTTTCAGTTTGATTTTTACTGTATTGTATATCTTCTAATGTTCTTAAATAAGAAGATGCTCCGGAATTTTGTGTTACTCTCATATATTTTCAATGTTATCTGACTAAATTTATAAGTGTGCCTAGCAATTCATCGGTAACAGTTACGATTCTCGATGCTGCTTCATAAGCTTTTTGATATTTAATAATGCTAACAGCTTCTTCATCTAAATTAACACCAATAACCGATTCACGCTGATTACTTAATTGCTCTGTAATTAACTCTGTAGTTTTATATCCATTTGATGCCTCTTTGCTAATATTTCCAATTTTTCCGAGGAAACCCGAATAGTATTGAGAAGGTGTAGAGCCATTTAAAAAATATTTATCATTTGCTAAATTTGAAATACTTAATGCAATTTCATTGTTACCGGGCTCTCCAACACCGGAAGAGAGAGGTATGTCACGCGGCTTGCCTGCTATATCCGAAGAAATTTTTATATTAGCTGCAGTTACCCGCCCAACTATTGGTTCGAAGAAGTTGCGTGCAGGTGCACTTGTATCATCTAAGCCGTATCCGGTTATTGAAATCGAATTTACTTTTGTTGCTATTGCATTTGCAAAATCATCAAGTTGCTTAAAAACAGAAAATCCATCGCTTGTTTCGTTATCATCTAATGTAACATTATACATTTTTATTTGAGATGATAATTCGCCGGACTGTGGATTTATTGTTCCAATCACATTCCCGGAACCATCTAATTTTTGGATTGATAAAGTTCTTTCATTTGTATTAGGATTTACAGTTTCGTTTAGTTTTAATGTATTGAAAGAATTATTTGTAACGACATTAATTCCATTGATAAAAACATTGACAGCTCCATTTTCATTTTGAGTTACATTGATACCGGTAATTTCAGCAAGAGCTTCCAATTTTAATTCACGTTCATCAATAAGGGACTGTGCCTGTTCGCCTCCCAGTGAAGTTGAACTAACAATACTTTGGTTCAGTCCAGCAATTTCAGTAATTAACTGGTTTGCTTGAGTAATGTTTGTAGAAATTAAAGTATGAACATCAGAACGAAGATTTGTAAGTTGCTCTGACGTAGAGTTAAATCTGTCAACAAGAGATTGGGTAACCTGTAATAAGTTTTCACGCAGCCCGACATCTTCAGGATTTAATGAAATCACTTCAAACGCATTAAAAAACTCTGTAACAACTTCATTTATACCATTTTCAGATGGCTCTGCCAATAAGGATTCTATTCTTTGAAAAAGTGTTTCGTCGCTTTCATAACTTGACTGCCTTGAAATTGACTTACGAATTTCACTATCGAAAAATTCTTCTCTGTATGATTTAATAGCATCAATAACTACCCCTGTTCCGAGAAAAGAACCATTCACAGGTTTCGTTTCGGATAAAGAGGCACCGCGTCTTGCATAGCCGGGAGTATTCACATTAGAAACATTATTGCTTGTAATGTCTAA
Source organism: uncultured Hyphomicrobiales bacterium (assembly GCA_964499465.1). Lineage (GTDB taxonomy): Bacteria > Bacteroidota > Ignavibacteria > Kapaibacteriales > UBA2268 > JAAYJM01. Next base: position 7,579 of record CAZCLJ010000020.1, on the reverse strand, counting down.
TCCGAATTTTTGGGCTAATAATGCTCTTTTTCCTATTTCAATTGTTGAAAAATAGGACATAATAAATCCAATTATTTATTGTTAATATCTTCTAACTTTTTTGAAATATTATTTATTGCAGGGCAATCATCTGCAATAAGGTCATTCACAGAATTGATTTGCTCAATTATATCTTTTGTATAAGCATACTTGAGCGTTTCAGCAAGTGAAAGGTAAGTTCTGCAATCTTCCAGAACGCTGTTAGCCATAATAAGAAAGCGAATTTTATCGTATTTCCTTGCATTTTCATTTAATCCCAATTCAATATACTTTGGCACACTATCGGCACTTTTTCTTAATTTTTCTGCAATCTGATAAATCTGACCATTCGGAATTTTCTGGCTAATTAAATTAATAGAAGAAACCAATTCCTGGGTTTTTTCCTTTATTTTGTCATTATTGAAACATGAATCCTTCATAAAAACCTCTTTTATTTATATTTTTACATTACATACGACATTATTTCCATTAGTAAAAATGGAAAGGATTTCTCTAACACTTGCGCGCCCACGATTAGCAAGCAATCTGTTAGTAGTATTTGTTTGTTGCAACTTATTAACGAGTTCCCTTAAGTTTTTTCTAATCGTTCGAACTTCATTAATTTCATCTTTATTTAAGCGACTTTCGAGTGAAGTAAGTTTTAAACTTGCTGCTTCTGCTTTAGAAATTTTTAGCCAAGCCGTTAATAAATTGATTCTTTGTTCTTCTGCCTCGCGAAGTCCTTTGGCTAATGCGGATTGATATGTTGTAATATCTTCAAGATTTACCATATCTAATTTTACAAGTGCTTTCTGCAGGCGTTGCGCCAGGTCAACCATTTCGCTGAGCAACATCTGTTCGTGTTTTAAATATGTGAATAAATTAGACAGCATAACAGCTCCATTTAAATCATTTCTTCATTTTTATATAAATTATAATATTGTTCTACTTTTTTTACGTAATTCTGGGTCTCTTTAAAAGGTGGGATACCGCCGTATTTGTCCACATTCCCAGAACCAGCATTGTAGCTTGCAAGTGCTAACTTAATATTTCCATCGTATTTCGCAAGCATTTGACTTAAATATTTCGTTCCGCCCATTATGTTTTGCGCGGGGTCATAAGAATTTGTTACTCCTAAATCTTTCGCTGTTCCGTCCATTAACTGCATTAAGCCCTTTGCTCCTGCCGAAGATATTGCATTGCTTTTTCCGGCTGATTCCACCGTAATCACTGCCTTAATTAATTCTTCGGACACTTTGTATTTTTCTGAAGCAGATTTTATTATTTCATCGTAACTGCTTAATCTATCTTGAACTCTTTCAATGAAATTTCCACTTGGATTTATATTTTCTCTTCTTGAAAATATATTTTTTAAATTTGAATCATTGCTTAATGTTTCAATATTTTTATTTTCAGTAGTAATTGTCTTGAGTTTATCACCGCCGGTTAGCTGAGAATATATCATTTCAGCTATTCCAACCCCTGTTCCGGTCTTAGAAATCTGGTCTGCAAAAAGCAAATCAGTATAGCTTTCTAAAGTATCTGCTCCAAATCCATCGGATTCATCTTTAAATTCGCCGAGCATCGCAGATTTCATTTCTTTGAGCATCATACTAACAAAAATTGACTCAAAACCCCGTGATGCTTTTTCAATATCTTTTCTTTGCTCATCTGTTAATGCACCACTTGAAGAACGGCTGCCAACAAGATTTTGTAGGTTGGTCATCTTTTCTTGAAGTGAAGCACCACTCGAAATAGCATTTTGTATGTTAGATGTCTCGTCCATTTTTTGTTTCTTTATTGAATTACTAATTCACCCTGTAAAGCACCGGCTTCTTTAAGTGCCTGAAAAATTGAAATTAAATCTCTCGGGCTAACCTTTAATTGATTTAAGGCATTTGCCATATCAGTAACAGTTGCACCGCTTACGACAAGTGCTGTTGCGGGATTAAGCTGTTCCTGTGTGGTAATAGTTGCACTTTCAGCCGGCTGCGTTGGTCTAATCGTAAAAGGTGCCGGTTGTGGAACAATAACCTGACGTTGAATAGAAATTTCCAATCCGCTGTGGGCAACTACTGCCGGAAGAAGTTCTACGTTACCACCAACCACAATTGTGCCAGTCCTTTCATTGATAACAACTCTTGCAACTGGGTCAGCAGTAACATTAAGCAATTCTATTTGCGAAATTGTGGCAACAAGCTGCTGCTGAGTAATATTTGCAGGAATTTGCACCTGAATACTTGCTGCATCAACTGCTGTTGCTGCGTTTTGTAAACCGGCTACACCATTTATTGCTGTTGCAACCCGCGATGCTGTTGTGAAATCCGGCTCGCGAAGAACTATGCGAAGCATTTGATTTTCCGTTAATTGACCTTCAACTCCAGTTTCAAGGATTAATCCATTTGGAACGCGTCCAGTAGTTACAAAATTTCTTGCAGTGCGGGAGCCAAGCGATTCGTAATCATAGCCACCTACTGAAACAGCACCTTGAGCCATTCCAAGTATTACTCCCTGAGCTGTAGAAAGCGGGGTCATAAGTAAAACTCCACCTTGCAGCGTTTTTGAATCTCCGATTGAGGAAACCTGAACATCAACTTTAGAACCTTTTCTCGAAAAAGCTGGAATTGTTGCTGTAACCATTACTGCAGCCACATTGCGGATTTTTGGATTGCTTGTTGGGACTGTTAAACCAAAACGTTTTAACATATTAACCACAGATTGCATAGTTATTGAAGATTGAGGGCTATCGCCTGCTTGACCCAAGCCGCTTACCAATCCATAACCAATAACCTGCATTCCGCTTGTGCCTTCGATTGTTGCAATATCTTTTATTCTTGCTGCCTGCAAATCGGAAGTTAAAAATATGAGTAAGAATACTATTGCAAATTTTACTGATTTTAGTTTTAATAAAGAATTAGAATAATTACTATTTTTTTCTGTCATTCTGAACGAAGTGAAGAATCCAGAGAATAATTGTTTCAAAAACATTTTTATGGATCCTTCGCTGCGCTTCAGAATGACATCATTACGCTCTTTTGTCATTCTGAACGAAGTGAAGAATCCAGAGAGTAATTGTTTCAAAAACATTTTTCTGGATTCTTCGCTGCGCTCAGAATGACAGAAATATTTAATATGTTCTTTTATTTTATTCATTTAAAACAGTAATCTTAAAAATTTAGTAATCAATCCCGGTTCTGTTGTTTTAGAAACCGAGCCATCACCTTCGATAAATAGTGTTAAATCTAATATATTATAAGAATAAATCGAATTATTCGGACTAACGTCAACAGGACGAACAACTCCCTGAATGATAATAGTTTGTGTTTCGCCATTAACTTTAGTAGTCCTTTTGCCTTCAATTTTCAAATTCCCGTTTTCTTCAACTGCAACGACTCTGGCACTTAGTTTCGATTTTATTTTTTCGCTTCGTGAAGTAGAGCCGCTTCCCTGAAATCTGTTGCCGGTGTTTAATCCAACACCAAGTTTAGTGTTTGAGCCGCTTCCTGTTGAAATGCTTGCGTTTCCAGAAAGGTCGGTGCTTCTGTCTTCAGTGCTTGATGCACTATTATCGGCTTCAGTAACTTCAGTAATGAGAATCATAAGAGCATCGCCTTCCTTAAATGCTTTCACATCTGAGAAAAGGGAGCGGGAACTGTTCTGAATAAATTGCGCCCTGACGGAATCCATTCCGAGCAGCAATAATGCTAATCCTAACATTACGCAATACTTTTTCATTTGTAAATCCTTTTAATTTTGTGAGATAATTACAGTTCCATCTGAAGCTACTTTTCCCTGAAGAATCGTTTTTGTTCCTTCGCGGCGAACTCTAAGCGTATCATTTTCGCCTGCATCCTGCAATGCTTCACCGAATGCCTGAATTCTTATATTTCCCGTTTGCACAATCAACTGCACTTTGTCGCCTTTGTTAATCATATTTCCTTTTTCAATAAAACTTGACGTAATGATTGATGATTCAGAAATATTCCTTTTTGCTTTGCTATTAACAATTTCTTCAAACGCAACTATTTCACTATTTGAAAAATTTGTAATGTCTTTTTTTTCAAGCAGCAAATCCTCTTCTGTAATGAGTTCCCCTCTGTGTATGCTTTCCTTAGCAACAGGCACTTCCTTGTAAATTTTTATTCTAACCGGAACCTGCACCCTTTTAACCAATTTGTCATCTAAAAGAAATTCAATCGCTACGTTTGTATTTCCTTTTAATGAATTTTCTTCCCCTCTCAACTTTGCTATAATTCCAGATGCAGTAAATTTTTGGTCATCAATTTTGCTTGAGATAGAAATTTCTGCATCGTTTCCAACTTTGTCGTATATGTAATCTATACATGCCTGTTTTAATCTTTCACCCGAAAAAGAAGACTGGGAGAAAAGATTTGCTCCGTTGAATACTGTTAGCATTATTAATATGTATATATATTTAATCATTTTTTTGTTTTCGGCTATTATTTTTTCTCTACAAAGAACTAATGACTAAAATGACTAAAATGACTGAAATTCTAAAACTACATATTTTTTCAATCACTTATAATTAATCATTAATAATTAATAATTAATAATTAACAATTAACAATTATCAATTATCAATTATCAATTATCTTTTCAGATTAACTGCCATACCAAGCACGTCGTCCGCGGTTCTGACGGATTTTGAGTTTAGCTCATAAGCACGCTGGGCAACAATCATATTCACCATTTCATCTACGATGCTAACGTTAGATGTTTCAAGATGATACTGAACAATTTCGCCGGTATTGTTTGCTCCGGGTTGTTCGAAAATTGCTGAACCGGAAGCAATAGTTTCTTCGTAAAGGTTATCACCTACGGAACGCAAACCAGCAGGATTAATAAATCGGGCTAGTTCAATTTGTCCGAGTGTTTGCTCTTCTGTGCCATCTTCCAGAATTAAAGTAAGAACGCCATCGCGGGTTACAGAAACTCCAACAGCATCATCTGGAATTGTGAAACCGGGTTCCAAAGGATAGCCCTCGGTTGTTACAATAGTTCCATTATTGTCTAATTGAAATGTTCCATCACGAGTATAGGCGTAAGTATTGTCTGGTTTCCTAATGATAAAAAAACCTTCACCGTTAATAGCTAAATCCAATGAGTTATCGGTTTGAGTGATATTACCCTGTGAAAATTGTTTTGTAGTAGCAGATAGTTCTGTTCCAGAACCGATTTGCACTTCATTTATTGGTTCGACATCGACACTACGAACAGAACCGGCAGGGCGAAGCGTCTCATAAAGCAAATCTTTGAATTCCGCTCTTACTTTCTTAAATCCAGTTGTATTAACATTAGCAATGTTATTGGATATAATTTCCACGAAACGTTGCTGTGCTGTTAGCCCTGTAGCTGCTGTTCTTAGTGTTTTGTCCATTTTATTCCAATAAAAAAGTTGTTATTAATTTTTCTTTATTACTTGGTATATTATATAGTTATTGGTTATTGGTTATTGGTCATTGGTTATAAAATACTAAAGACAAATGACTGAAATGACCGGAATGACTTAAATTCTAAAACTATATATTATTTCAACCACTTATCATTTATCATTAACAATTCAACAATTCAACTCTAATAGTATCTTCCCATTTTGATGCTGGTATCAAGAGTGCCGTCATTGGTTTGAATAACTTTTGTTCCTGCTTCAAACATACGTTGCAGTTCAATCATATTGACCATTTCGTCAACAATATTAACATTCGAGTTTTCAAGCCATCCTTGGCGCAATGTAATTTGTTCGGGCGTCAGAATTTCTAAATCCGTATCCTGCCGGACTATGAAATCTGCATTTGAAATATTTTCAAGCGTTTGCAAATTGCTCGGTTTTGCAATTTCAACAGTTCCGATATAAGTTTCATTGGTAAAGCACTCACCATTTTCATTGATTTTTAGGTTAAGTGCATTCGCATTGGTATAATCAAACTGTTCCTGATTAAAATCTTTATAAACGTTTAAAATACCGTCGTTTCCGAGTAAATATTTACCATCCATAGTAACTATGTTGCCGTCCTTGTCCAATTTAAAATTACCTCTTTTAGTAAGGTAATTATTGCCATCTTCATCCTGAAGCACAAAGAATCCATTCTCGGTGTCTATTGCTATGTCAAGCGGATTATCAGTTTTTTGCATAGCACCAGTAGAAAAATCAGTATATGAGCCAACAGGTGGGTCGTTTTGCTCAGCATCGCCGGGAACATTATAAAAGTTTGCACGGGCATCAATCAAATTTCTTTCAAAGACCGCTTGTCTTTTAAAACCAGTAGTCCCAGCATTTGCTATATTATTAGCAATGGATTCCAATCGCGTTTGCTGTGGGAGCATACCCATCGCAGCTGTATATAGTTCTTTAAGCATACATTCCTCCCTGATTGGTTTTTGCATTGATGGAAGCCGCTTCCTTGCGGAAAGTAAAATCTGCTATATCTGAAACCATCGTCATAATGTTGCTTGGGATTCCTTCCAAATTATTCAGATAAGAGATTTTACTCATCAATTTGTCATCCTTGTAGAAAGACACGCCAGTGTTTAGTGAATCCTTCAAAAGATGCTCAGCTATGCTGCTAAATCCTTTAGAGTGCATCGGGCTGGCATCCTGCGTGTCTTGTTTGTATGTTTGAGCTATATGTACTAAATTTTTGTCCATTTTTCACCTTTTCAATTTCTCTTTTACAATGAATATGCCATTAGATTTTTTTATTATGATAAATAATATTAAGTAATAATATAATACTATATTTTATAATTACTTAAAATGAAATTTCTGGTTCATTTTTGGTGGATATTGGCAAGAAAAAAAGGAAAATTGTTGATGAAATGTAGACAATGGCGAATATTATGCAGCAAGATGGGATATAGGAAAGATAATTATTGATTCAAATTTCAGTACTCTCAATTCATTGTAGTTTGATATTTCGTATGCTTGTCATCCTGAACGAAGTGAAGAATATCAAGTTTTGTGTTAGCAAGGAGTTGTGAGATATCTCATTTCGTTGCCAATGGCATCGTTATTTTTTATCCTACAAAACTTTACTAAAGTTAAGAAACTTTCGCAAAGTGCAAGAAAAAGCTACATAGTTGCTTCCTGTTTGTAGAAAAAGTATTTTGAGCTTGCAAACTCCGTAGGAGTGTTCTGTTTGTAGTAAAGATAGGTCGCAACGACGTTGCTTTTCTTTTTTTTCATCATTATTTTTACAAACAGAATACTCCAACGGAGTTGAAAGAAAACAAAACTCTTTTCACGCTAAGTTCAAATACTTTTAACAGATTTTAATCTTTCGCTAAGTAAGAAGAATTTCACTTTCGTAAAGTTTCTTAACTTTGCGAAAGTGAAAAATCTAAACTTTCTAAACCTTCTAATCTTTCTAAACCTTATGTCATCTCTATTTAAATAAAGCACTTCCTTTATCATTGGGTTGCTAATGACATCTTTACGTTTGTCTGTCATTCTGAGGCGAATATAAACGAAGACGTTTACTTTTAGGGAAATGAACAAATGGAGAAGCAAGCCATACGATCAACAAGTTGATAGTATGGCTTA
>CAZCLJ010000019.1:0-29121 GCA_964499465.1 uncultured Hyphomicrobiales bacterium | reverse complement strand
ACGAGGCAAATCTCCTAACTCCTTTATTTTCGTTATGGGGTCTGGAGTTCTGAAATTTCTGGTAGCCGAAAACCATAAACCGAAAACCATAAACCATAAACCGAAAACCATAAACCGATAGCTGACAGCTGACTACCAAAAAATACTACCTTATTCTCTCCTAATATAGAAATAATAAAGTATAGTATTATCTTTTTTATTAATTTGTGTTTTGTTTATTGAATTTTTTTATGTTTTTTCAATAAACAATTAGTTATATATTATTTATGAATTTGAAATTGAAATATATGAAAAATAGATTACTTATTATTTTATGTTTAACTTTTATTTCCCCTTTTAGTATAATATCACAGGAATTAGAGCAATTTGAAACTGAAACCCAACAGCTAATTTACTTTTTCAAAGGTAGTAAATATCTTGTCCCTCACACAGCAGCTTCTCTTGAAAACGCAATAAAACAATTAAATACAATCTGGGATTATAAATCAAAAGAACGAATTACTGTGTTTTTTGAAGATTTTAGCGATGTTGGTAATGGCGGAACAATAGTAATTCCCCGTAATTTCTTGCTAATTGAGGTATCTCCTTTCAACTACACATTCGGAATAATTCCGAGCAATGAGCGAATACAATGGCTGATGAATCACGAGCTAACCCACGTTGTAATGACTGATAAGCCCGCTGCTATTGATAGGTTTTACCGCTCAATTTTTGGCAGTAAAATACTTGCTGATAACGATAATCCTATATCACATATTTACAGCTATCTTACCACTCCCCGCTGGTATTGTCCCCGCTGGTATCAGGAAGGAATAGCAGTTTTTATGGAGACTTGGCTCTCTGGTGGTATGGGACGGACTCTTGGTGGCTACGATGAAATGGTTTTCCGCACTTTAGCTTTGGAAAATGATTATTTTTATAGAGTCGCCGGATTGGAAACTGAAGGCACAACTATTGATTTTCAGGTAGGAGCAAATTCATATCTTTACGGAACTCGTTTTGTTAGCTATCTGGCGAGGAAATACGGAGTTGAAAAACTTATGCAGTTCTACTCCCGGACTGAAGACAGCTACCGCTTCTACGCTTCTCAATTTAAACATACATTCAATATTTCAGTTTCAGATGCTTGGGACGAATGGATTGAATACGAAAAAGATTTCCAACAAAAGAATTTTGAAAGAATCAAAAAAAATAAAATTACTGAATACAGACAAATAACCGGTGAAGCTATTGGTTCGGTTTCTAAACCTTTTTTTGATAAGAAAAACAAAAAATTGATTGCTGCTGTTAATCATCCAGGCTCTCTTGCTCATATTTCTTCATTTGATTTTGAAACAGGAAACGAAGAAAAGTTAACTGATTTAGTTGGTATCTCACTTTATGACGTTACTTCAATTGCTTATAATCCAGAGCAGGAAAAAATATTTTACTCAACTCATAACGGCAAATGGCGTGCCCTTCGCTCCTTTGATATTCAAACAGAAGAAAATAAAGAAGTAATTGAATACAGCAGAACAGGTGATTTCGCTGTAAATAAAATAGATAATTCACTTTGGGGGGTTCAGCATTATAGCGGCAGAGCCACTATAGTAAATATCCCGGAACCTTATAAAAAGATTGTTCCAATTCACACTCTTCAGTATGGAAAAAGCTTTTTCAATTTGAATATTTCAAATGACGGGAAATATCTTCTTGGCACTCTTTCCGACGCTATTGGGAAACAGGAATTGGTGCGTTTGGATTTGCATAATTTATCTTTGGGCATATTTGAACCGGAAAAAATTTACGAATTTGAAGGAAGTAATGCTTCTGAATTCGTATTTTCCGATGATGGCAGATATGTTTTTGGAACTTCATATTATACAGGCGTTTCGAACGTTTTTCGTATAAATTTGGAAACAAAAAAACTCGACATTTTAACCAATACTGAAACAGGTTTCTTTCGTCCTTTGCAGATTTCTGAAGATTCGTTGCTCGTTTTTAAATATACTGGAAAAGGAATGTTGCCCTGCGTTATAAAAATAGAGCCGCTTGAAGATGTTGAAGCAATCGAATATTTTGGACAAAAAATAGTTGAGGACGACCCAATAGTAAAAAGTTGGATCCTTCCACCAGCTTCGTCAATGAATATCGATTCACTAAATATTTCTGAAGGAAGCTATAGCCCAATTTCAGAAATGAAAATCGCCGGGTTTTATCCGATAGTAGAAGGGTATAAAGATTATGCTGCTTTTGGGTATAAATTCAATTTAATGGACCCAATCGCATTATCAAATTTAAAAACTACAATTTCTTATACTCCTAATCTTCAACTCCCAGAAAAGGAACGTTTTCATATAAATTTGGATTATTCTTACTGGCGCTGGAATTTGAAAGCAACTTATAACTATGCAAATTTTTATGACTTGTTCGGTCCAACAAAAGTCAGCAGAAAAGGGTATTCGATTGCTTTAAAATATATAGAGGATATTATAATCCATAAAGACCCTGAAGAATTTAATTGGTCAGTTCGACTGGCTGGCTATTTCGATTTGGAAAAAATGCCTGATTACCAAAATGTAGATGCCGCTTTCGACAAACTTTTTACCGGATTATTTAGCTTAAAATACAGTTTTATGACGAAATCGCTTGGAAGTGTAGAAGATGAAAATGGAATTTCATCTAATTTTTATTTCTACAACAGCTTGGTTAATGAAAAATATATCCCAAAGCTATTTGCAGATGTTTCATTGGCAACTCTTTTACCGATGAAAAACTCTATTTTCTGGTTACGGCTTTATGCAGGTCATTCTTTTGGTGATAAGGAAAATCCTTTCACTAATTTTTATTTTGGTGGATTCGGCAACAATTGGGTAGATTATCAGGATGCTCAAAGATACAGGGGTATGGAAAGTTTTCCCGGATTTGATATTAATCAGTTAGGAACAAAGAATTTTGCCAAAGCAATGCTAGAGTGGAATTCTTCTCCATTAAGATTTAGAAGTTTGGGCTGGCTTTGGTTCTACGTTACTTATTCGCGATTGTCTGTCTTTTCTTCAGTATTAGCAAGCAATTTTGACAAATTAAGTAATATTCAAACGGCATATTCAGTTGGAACTCAACTCGAATTTGAACTTGTATTTTTTTCATTGCTCAAAACAAATCTTGCTTTTGGTTATGGATTTGGTTTTCAAAGAGAACAACGCCTATCCAAAGAGTTTATGCTTTCTTTGAAGTTGTTTTAAGTGGTTTAGATGGTTTAGAAAGATTAGAAAGATTAGAACTCCTGACTCCTTGTAGTTTGCTATTTCGAATGCTTGTCATTCCGAACCCCATTATAAAGCAAGTGCTTCATTTAAATGGGAATGACATTAATTTACCCTGTCATTCTGAAGCGAATATAAACGAAGACGTTTACTTTTAAGGAAATGAACTAAATAAGAAGCAAGCCATACGATCAACAAGTTGATAGTATGGCTATAAGTTCTAAGTATTTTATTTTTATAGAAATAATTATAAAAACTCAATTAATAGAATATTTGATTAAGTAAAAATATTTTACAGGTAGCATAAAAATATAAATTATTTTCTAAATAGTAAAAAGAAATTACCAAAAGCCATACTATCAACTTGTTGATCGTATGGCTGGAAAGAGTATTTCAAAGAACGTATCAGCCCTGCTTTATAAGGGGGTTCGAAATGATTATATTTAGGACTCCCCTTTATTGAAAATACCTTTTAGTGCGCCAGTAGTTTCCCCATTAAATGATATGTCTAAAATTTTTCCTAATTTGTTATCGGAATTTGATTCAGAATTTTTATATACTACTAAAGGATTATTGCTTTTTGTAGATTTTGTGCTGGGAGCATTATTAGAATAAAGCTCAGTCCTTGCTTCAGCAGCAATGGCGGAAGCTTTTGCTGCGACCATTCTGTCTTGTGCAGAGGGGTCAGCAGGAGCAAGTGCAGCTCTAATCACTTGTTCCATTTTAGTAACCGTTGACCGTGGATTATTCGGAACTTCAGAAATATCAATTTGGACTTCACCGCCAGTTACATATTTTTTTCCATCAGGACCAGTCTTTTCATCAAAGGAAGAACCTCGAACCAAGCCACCACCAGCGGATTTATGGGCTTGTTCGTGCGCTCTTACTTTTTTATCTACTTCTTTTAATTTTTTAACTGCTTTCTTTTCTTCTTCAGACAATTCCTTTCCATTAGCAGCAGTTTCCTTAGATTCACTATTTTCTGAATCTTTTTTCTTTTCTTCGGTCTCTGAGTTTGAAGATGTTTTATTTATTTTATTTTTTAATTGCTTAGTGTAATCAATATCCTCAGCATTACCAAAAGTATTTTCTGAATATGTATCTTCTTTATTTCCTTGAGATTTATCAGTTTGCTGAACAGAATTAGGATTTGAATATGAACTGTTTTTGGTATAATCAAAATTATGAGAAGCCGATTCTGTTGCCGGTATTGGTGTTTGATTCGATATGTTTGCAACATTCATCATAATTTTTTAAAATACCTATCCAAAATTATTATCGACATCTTTTTTTTAAACTTTAGCTTTTTACTTAATTTTTGAGAAGATTTTTTGATTTTTTTGTCCATTATTTTTTTCAATTTCAAAAATATAAACTCCAGAAGCTAAATTGTCAATGTTTAAGTTAATGTAATTATTAGAGATATAAAAATCCTGAATAGGAATTTCAGTTCCATACAAATTATAAATTCTAAAATTCTTTATTAATAGATTGTTAGTAAAGTTAAAGTTACACGTAATAAATGACTGGGCTGGATTAGGATACAGCATAAAATCATTATCATTTTTACTTAACTCATCAATAGCATTTACTTCAGATATTGATAAATCATCAATATACCAGCCATCTTCATTTCTTGTAACATTTGTTTTTAAACGAAATCTAATAAGTAATGTATCGTTTGGATTTAAATAAAAGACAAGGTTTTCTAATTTCCAGTCATCTTGGTTTAAGACGCTATCAGCCCAAGGTAAATAATTTGTTTTATTGAAAATATCAACTGCTCCCCAAGGTAAGTCGTTCCTTGATACTTCAATTAAGCAGGAATCTTTTGTATCAATTATTGCAGCGTGATAAAACGAAAATGAAATTGTAAGCGGATTTTGGGTAGTAATTGGAAATAATTGAAGTTCATAGTTTTTATTTGACTGATAAAAACCATCAGGAGTTTCGGTTAGGCAATAAGGACTGCTTTTGTAAAAATTGGAAGCAGTTCCCCATTCAGATGTTTTCAGGAATTTAGGCAATTGGTCTTTACTGAAATTTTCATAATAAGGAAGTTCTAACTTGCCGGTAAATAAGATTACTTCATTGCTTTTACTGCTTTCATTAATCGGATTGGCACCATCAAGCAGAGAAACACTATATCTGTAATAACCAATTTCATTTGGATTGTCAATAATTTCAACAACTTTACCAGTATCAGTTGGCATTGCATTAATTGTATTTACTAAAAGATTATCCCTGTAAACAGCGATTTTTGATAGATTAACAAGCGGAGTAAGTCCATCTTCTCTTGTATTTGGAATTCTTACTTTTAATGAAACCTCATTATTTTCTTTACCTTCATAAGTTTCTATAAATGGAGGAGCTGGAAGGCGGGCACCACCAGCAAAAGCAGATGCTTTCCTGTCGCTGCTCGTATCGCTTGAAGCAACAACAAATAACTGATAATTATATTTTTTATAAGCTTCTAAATTATCATCTAAATAGCTTAAATCATCAGAACTGACGTTTGTTAAAAAGTTTCCTTCTCTAAAAAGCGAATAATGATATTCATCTTTTAACAGAGTTTGATTAAAAGAACGGACAGAAGGTGCAGTCCAGTTTAACTGAATTTTATTTGGTTCGGTAGGAATAGTTTTAGCAATAAAATTTCCAGCTGCTTCAGGAGCATTTACATTTATAAATGCAGAATAGACGTCGCTATCGAAAATATCATTTTTTGCATTTCGCATATCTACCCAGGAAGGATAAATAATATGCTCAGAAAATGCAAGACCGCTATAATCGCCAGCAAATGAATTTCCATCGAAAGGATTTAATCTCAAATCGCTGGTAACATCAGAAACCCGTTTATCTATCCAAGTATTTCCACCATCGCTTGAATAACTGACATAAGTCTCAATTTCAATGTTATTTGGGTCGTTTCTGCTATCAAGGAACATAACAGCGATATCGCCATTTGAAGGGTCAACTCCGTGCCATTGCCAAAACTGGTCATTTGTAGTATCTGAATGGACAATTACTCTATCGCTCCAGGTTTGCCCCTGGTCTGTAGAGCGTGAGAAGTAGATGTTAGGATAATTATCAGCTGCCCATGTTAAATAAAGCCAGCCCCTACGCTCTGAATTACTTAAATCGCACTGAATCACTGGATAAGCTTCGCAGCGAACAACTTTTTTTACAGAGTGACGCCAGCCCTGACCTTCTAATAGTCTTGTTTCACCGAAAATATTATAATGACAAATCATACGTGGTTCTGTCCAAGTTGCTCCACCATCATAAGAGACAACGAAACCAATCGAATGTTCAATTCCGTTATTCCAAACGACATATACTTCTCCATTGGGACCAGTTGCCGCAAGCGGGAAACTTTGTCCATAAGTAGTATCTTCGGAGCTACCAGTAAAACACTCGCTTATAGCAATTGGTTCTGACCAGGTTTCGCCTTTGTCGGTTGATTTGGATAAAACGATGGTTGTAGAAGAATCTCTTGGAACAACACGTTTCCATGGAATATAAATGTGTTTAAAGTAAGGAGAGTTTGGAGAATTATCCACTGTTATATAATACTTGTCTTCATAATTTGAATCCAATGTCTGCTTGCCTCTATGAACGATGATTGGAATATGCGATTTCCAGGTTTTACCTTCGTCTGTAGTTTTGGAGATAAAGACGCCATTTTCACCAAAGCTCATACCGAGCGAATCATCATAATAACCATGCCCACCATAGACAAGATAGCCGGTGCCTTCTGCATCGAAAGCAACAGACGGGTCGTTTGATGCTCTCCAATCCGGATAAGGTCTTCCTAAATTAAGATTAACCCAATTTCTACCACCATCAGAGGAAACATAGACCCAGGACGCTGAATTATCGCGATAATCGACAGCCGATGCAATTAAATTCATCCGATTCAAAGGATTAATTGCAATTGATGATTCATTTTGCATCTTATACTGCATCCCTGCTTCATTGTCAATTGCATTTAAATTAATAAAAATAGATGAACTATCGCTTGAGCTTTGTGGGACAAGGTATTTTAATGTAACAGGCCTTTTCTTCGGCGTTGGGTGAGATGATTCCATCAATCTTTTAAAATGCTTACTTGCTTTTTCATCTTCTTTTTTGTCTGGAACCTGAGACAGCAGTTCCATTGAGAAAAACAAGCTAAATCCAATCAGAATGTAAATTATTGTTTTCATTTTCTATCTTTGATATGTTTATATTCATATTTTTCAGATAATAATTTAAAAATTATTTATAAATATAGCTAAAAATTCTTATATTTGAAAAAAGTTTTTTTTATTTATTATGGAGTTTGATATGAAACATTCCTTCAAATTATTAACCTTTATTACTTTCATTGTATTATTTACATTTACTTTCTTAAGCGATACTTATGCTCAGAAAGCCAAAGCAGGAAGATATGAATATTCAATATCTGGCGACCCAATAGATTTTTTAAATCGCGATGCTTTAAACGTAACATTCGAGTTTCAAACAGATAAGATTAATAGCGTAACTATATTTGGGACTTTCTACAATTTAGATACCAAAATTATTAAAAGCGCTTTTGCTCTTGGTGCATCATACCGCTGGTATCCAAATTTTATTCCAGATGGGAAAAAATGTATCGAAGGATTCGCAATTGGTCCATTTTTAAATGGTATATTTTATGATGGTGGTTCTGTATTTGGATTAGGACCAGAATTTGCTTATAAATGGGTATTCGGTGGCTTCGTTGTAGAACCAACTTTTAGAATTTATATCTTTATGGGAGATGAAAAAACTGCTTTCCACAGTTGGGGACTTGGACTTAATTTAGGTTATGCCTGGTAGAGATTTAATGCTGTCGGCTATTGGTTTATGGTTAATAGTATATGGTTTATGGTTTTTTTATTGCTTATTAATTATTTTAGTTATTGGACATTAGTCATTAGCTCAACTTTCCTAGTAGTTGATAAAATAAAGTAAATATAGAGTAGTAGTGCATTATAAACAGGATTATATATAAAATTTCTTAAAAAAAACACTACTTTTGCTCATAAAAACCTTTTAACACCTCCCCTGCCCCTCCTTATTAGGAGGGGAGTAAGAAAAGTCCTGTGTTTTAACGTTCCCCTCCTAACAAGGAGGGGCCATGGGAGGTGTACTTATGTCTTTTTAAACACTTAAATAGTTTTTTTTTATTATTATTATTTTACATACACTTACTACAACTAGTGTAGTAATTCGTTAAAAGACTTATTATATTGTGTCACTTCGTTACCAATGACATCTTTGTTTTAAACTTTACAAAAGTTAAGAAACTTTCGCAAAGTGTAAGAAAAAGCAACGTAGTTGCTTCCTGTTTGTAGAAAAAGTATTTTGAGTTTGCAAAACTCCGTAGGAGTGGTCAGTTTGTAGTAAAGATAGGTCGCAACTACGTAGCTTTTCTTTTTTCATTATTATTTCTACAAACCGGACACTCCTACGAAGTTAAAAAAAACAAACCTCTTTCCACAGTAAATTCAAATACTTTTAACTGATTTCAATCTTTCGCAAAGTTAGAAGAACTTAATACTTTCGCACGAGTTTCCCAACTTTGCGAAAGTTAATAAACTAAACCTTCTAATCTTCTAATCCTTATGTCATCTTCATTAAAATAAAGGTCTTGCTTTATCTGGGGGTTCGGAATGACACAATATAATAAGTCTTTTAACGAATTACTACAGCTAGGAAAGTTGAGTCATTAGTAAAAGATAACAAAATACTAATGACTAATGACTAAATTACCATAAACCATAAACCACCTTTTCACTTTTAAAAATGTAAAAGATAACATAGTAATATTTTATCTAATAATTCGTTTTAAAAGAAAAAATACTTTTTAAATGAAAATGAAAACACAAAAGAAAAAAAGAGAATTAACCTACAAAAGAATGCTCCAATTGATGAATAAAAATCAACTCAGGACAAACGAAACAATAGAAAAATCTTCAGCAGAAGTTGATAAAAAATTTAAAGAAACTGATGAAATGTTTAAAGATGTTTCTGAAAGATTCAAAGAACTTGATTTGTTTCTAAAAGAACTTGGTAAGCAAATAGGCGGTATTGGTAACAAATTTGGAACTTTCAATGAGGGTTTGGTTCTTCCTTCATTAACAAGATTACTTACTGATGATTTTAATTGCAAATCAATCTTTCCCAATTTTAAGCATAGGGAAAATGGCACAATTTTAGAAATTGACTTACTTGGTGTATCAAACATTGCTTACTATATTATAGAAATTAAGAGCCATTTAAGAGAAGATTCCATTGAGCAATTAAAGCTTGAAATTGAGCAATTTAAATTATTTAAACCTCTTTTTGAAGAAAAGCAAATATATGGTTTGATAACCGCAACACATTATGATAAAAAAATAAAGGAAAGAGTTTTAAAAGATGGGATTTATTTTATATCAATAACTGATGATATTGTTAAAATGGACATTCCAGAAAATTTTAAACCAAGAGCTTGGTAATTTTTTAATATTTTAATTAGAGGAAAAAATGCAGGAATTTACTTCACACAAACCGGGGACTTTCTGTTGGATTGAATTAGCAACAACTGACCCAGAAAATGCAAAAAAATTCTATAATGAATTATTCGGTTGGGATTTTTATGATATTCCAATAGGTGAAAACAATTTTTATACCTTATGTAAATTAAACGGAAAAGATGTTGCAGCCCTTTATGGTATGTTCCCAGAGCAATTAGCAATGAATTTACCTCCTAACTGGTTGCCTTATGTTGCTTCAAATGATGTATTTTATCTAATAAAACAGGTTAAAGAGAATAATGGTAAAGTATCAATAGAACCATGCGACAAAATGGAGGAAGGCATTCCAACAGTAATACAAGACCCGGAGGGGGCTTACCTTGGAGTATGGCAAGCAAAAAACCACATCGGCTCCAGTTATAAAAATATTCATGGTGCTATTACTTGGATGGAACATGCAAGTAGAAATAGCGATGCTGCAATTAAATTTTATGGAAAAATATTTAATTGGACATCAAAGACTGAGCAGATGGGCGAAGGACAATATACTACTTTTTTCATTAATGACGAAGTATGTGCCGGCTTATATATTATGCCCCCTCAATTAGATGGTGTGCCTTCTCATTGGCTACCTTATTTCTTTACATCAAACATAGATAAATCCTTAGAAATAACAAATAAGCATAATGGCGAAATTCTTATGCCCAAAATGTTTATACAGGGGGTTGGTTACTTTGCTGTTATTAAAGATGTTCAGGGAGCAGCTCTCGGTTTAGTCCAGGGTGAAGAAATGTAGTAAGCTAAATATAATAGCGCTGTCAGCTATCGGCTGACAGCTATCGGCTGTCGGCTAACAGCTATCGGCTAACAGCTATCGGCTAACAGCTATCGGCTGACAGCTATCGGCTCTTAGTAATTGATAAAAGGAAAAGAAATTCCAATGACTAATGACTTATGGTAAAACTCTTTTAAAAATTTAACTTCTCATTTTAAAATATGCGAAATAAACAACTACGAGTCGTCTAGTGTAGTAATTCGTTAAAAGACTTATTATATTGTGTCATTTCGAAACGAAGTGAGAAATCTCACAAGTCATTGCTACCACAGAATTTGAGATTCCTCACTTCGTTTCGGAATGACAAGAAATGCTTCATTTAAATGGAGATGACAAAATGTGTAATGCTGACGGATGTCAGAATCCATCTTAAAATAGTTTTTATAGTTCATTGGTCATTTGTTATTCGTCATTAGTATTTTTACTAAAAACTAATGACCAATGACTAATGACTAAAATATTTCTTTGTCCTTTCTCATAGAGAAAACCAAGATTGATTCTGACATCCGTCAGATTGACAAACTACGATGTCATCGGCAACCCCTTATAAAACAAATGCTTCATTTAAATGGAGATGACAAAATGTGTCATTCTGACGGATGTCAGAATCCATCTTAAAAATAGTTTTTATAGTTCATTGGTCATTTGTTATTCGTCATTAGTATTTTTACTAAAAACTAATGACCAATGTCTAATGGCTAAAATATTTCTTTGTCCTTTCTCATAGAGAAAACCAAGATAGATTCTGACATCTTTACTTTTGTTTTACAAAACATTAAGAAAGTTATTAAAGTAGATGTCCTACATCTCGAAGATGTAGGACATCTTCACAATGTTCATAAGCCCTTATAAGTTATGTCATCTCCATTTCAATAAAAGTCTTCCTTTATCAGGAGGTTCGAAATGACACAATATAATAAGTCTTTTAACGAATAACAACACTAGATCTCTGAAGTTATTCAAGATTTATAAACTTTTTTTGCAATTACTTGAAAAATTATCATATTTTTAATAAATTGTATTATTTAAAAAAACAAAACATTAAATATGAAAAATAGTATTGAAAAAAGTTTTCCGTTATTTCTTTTTATAATATCAATTCTAATATATTTTATTACAGCAAATCCCGGACTCGGCTTTACTGATAGCGGTGAACTTGCATCGGTTTGTGCGCTGCTTGGAATTGCACATCCAACAGGTTATCCCTTGTTTACTCTTTTCGGTCATATCTGGACTTTAATTCCTCATTCTGTTCCACTTATTCAGATTTTAAACTATTTCGCCGGATTTCTTACTTCTCTTTCGGCTGTTTTTTTCTATTTTGCATTGCTTGAACTATTTAAAATACTTGATTTTAACAATACAAATCAAAACGAAGAGAGAACCTCAAACAAATGGCTCGCATTAATTACCGGGTTTATTTATGCCTTTGCCTTAACTGTTTGGGGACAAGCCGGAGCTATTGAAGTATATCCATTGCATATTCTTTCTATTAATATTATTCTGTTATTTTTCCTGAAATCATTTACGAGCAAAGAGAAAAGAGAGCATTATCTGCTACTTACGGCTTTTCTGCTCGGTTTAAGCTTTACAAATCACCTGACCACAGTTTTACTTCTGCCAGCTATTTTATTACTTTTTTTGTATCCGCCGAATCAGGAATTTTCAATTAATAAAAACAAATTTCAGTTCCTGCTTATATTAATAATCCCATTCATTCTGTCAATTACGCTTTATTTATTTCTTCCAGTAAGAAGCAGCACTCTTCCTGATATGAATTGGGGCTGGGTTCATCGTGGATTGGATAAATTCCTTTATCACGTTCAAGGGAAGCAGTATCAGGTTTGGATGTTTAGCGGCGAAAACGTCAGTGTTAATATCGGTAAATATTTTGCTGCATTACCGCTTCAACTTGGGTTCATCGGGCTTATCCCTATGCTTGTTGGCTTTTATTCTACATACAAAAAAAGCAAACAAATTTTCTGGTTTTTAACTGCTTTAGTCTTAGTTTGCTTCTTTTATTCAATAAATTATTCTATTCACGATATTGAATCATATTTTCTTACAAGCTATATAGCTTTAATTTTCTTTTCCGCTGCCGGACTGAAATTTTTATATGAAAAAAATAAAAAATTACTACCATTTTTTGCTTTAATTCCAATAATCTCTTTGGTTCTGAACTTTGAATCAAATAACAATTCAAGCGATTATTTAGTTAATGATTATACTGATAACCTCGTTAATAATCTTGAAGAAGATGCAATTGTTATATCATCTCAATGGGATTACTGGTGCTCTGCCTTTTGGTTCAAGCAAAAAGTTGAGGGAATAAGAAAAGATGTTACCTTAGTTGAAATGGAATTACTTCGCCGGACTTGGTTCGGTCCTCAACTCAATCAATGGTATCCCAAAGTTATGGGTAATTCAAAAAAGGAGATGGAAGCTTTCCTTACTGAGTTGGAGGTATTTGAATCAAACGGCAATTACAATCCCAACCTTTTGCAGGATAGATTCGAAAAACTTATTAACTCAATTATTGACAAAAACTTCGATAACCATCCTATTTACTTAACTCTTGATGTAATTGAAAAAGAACAAAATATTGCAAAAAATTATGAAAAAATTCCAGTTGGTTTTGCCTTCAAATTAGAAAAAGATAAACAAACCAGGCAAATTGATTTAAGTAAAATCGATATTGAAAGATTTGCGGGTTCAATGAAAAATAATACATCAAATCATTTGATAACAGGTATAAAAGATATTGCAGTGCTTAATCTTGTTAATATTGCAAGATATGGATTATTCACTAATCAGTTTGATAAGACAAAAGAAGCTATTGTATTAGCCAAAAAAATAAATCCAAAAAATGAGTTAATAATGCAGGTTGAGCAGCAGTTGAAGTAGCCGTAATCAAAAAAGTGTCCTTATGAACCACAAAATGAAGCAAGTGCTTTATTTAAATGGTGATGACATAAAGTTTAGAAAGATTAGATAGTTTAGATAGTTTAGATAGTTTAGATAGTTTAGATAGTTTAGATAGTTTAGATTTTTAACTTTCGCAAAGTTGGGAAACTTTACGAAAGTATTTTCTTCTAACTTTGCGAAAGTTTCTTAACCTTTCGTAAAGTTTTGTAGGGTAAAAGTAAATATGTCATTTGTAACTAACGACTAATGACTAATGACTAATGACTAATGACTAATGACTAATGACTAATGACCAATAACTAATGACCAATAACTAATAAAATATTAATTGTTCACTGCGCAATTGTTCTTTACGAGGCAAATCTCCTAACTCTTTTATTTTCGTTATGGAGTCAGGAGTTCTGAACTTTAAAATATTTACAAACCATACTTTCAACTTGTTGCTCGCATGACTTTGTAACTCCTCATTTGCAATATTTAATTCATTCCTATTTTTCTTCATCTAAATTATAATCGCTCATTTTACGGTAAAGAGTACGCAAACTTATTCCTAATGCTTTTGCAGTTTTTTTCCTATTGTATAGATTGTGTTTTAACGCATTTTCAATAACCTGTTTTTCAATTATATCCAATCTGAAATTCTCATCATCAGTAAAGGAATTTTCAAAATGCTGTTCATTTCCGGAGTTTTGCCTCTGATAAAATTCAACACTTAGGTCGTGCATATTCAAAGCGAGTTGTTTCATAGCGGACTTGATTTCTGAAATATCGTTTTTCATTTCGAGCAATGCGCGAAAAATGATTTCCATTTCAAACTGGTGCGGTTCTTCGAATTGCTTAAAAGGAATAATGGAAGCATCAGCAGGTTGCTCGCTATAAGTGTAAGCAGGAAGAGCAGGAGTAATATAGAGCCGTAATGTACTGTTTGTTAAATACTCTAACCTCTCCAAAGTAAAAACTGTTTCAATAAGATTTTTCAATTCCCTTATATTTCCAGGAAAAGGAAGGGCTTTTAATGTATTGAACGAATCGTCAGAAATGCCCTGATATTCAATATTGTTTTTCTCGCATACTCTACGGGCAAAAAAATCAGCAAGCAAAGGAATATCTTCAGGATGGTCGCGAAGTGAAGGAAGTTTTAACTGGACATTTTTCAAGCGGTAAAATAAGTCATGCCTAAAAAGTCCGTTTTGGATTTCCTGCTCTAAATTTCGGTTCGTTGCCGCGATAACACGAACATTAACTTTCTTTACTGAAGTAGAGCCAAGCCGCGAAAATTCACCTGATTCAAGGACGCGCAATAGTTTTACCTGGGTGCCAATAGGCATTTCACCTATTTCATCTAAAAAAATTGTGCCGCTGTCTGCTACTTCAAAAAAACCTTTACGTTGGTCAATTGCACCTGTGTATGCACCTTTCTCGTGTCCAAACAGTTCGGATTCAAGCAGGGTTTCCGGAATAGCAGCACAATTCACTTTGATTAACGGATATTTATTTCTTTTGCTTAATCCGTGAATTGCATTAGCAAAAACTTCTTTGCCAGTACCTGTTTCGCCAGTTATTAAAACGTTCAAATCAGTAGGAGCAGCTTGGAGCAGACGGATTATTTGCTCTCTAATCAGCTTTGAATCACCTACTATACCAAATTTTTTTTGGAGTAATTTATAATCATTTTCAGAAAAAAGCATACTTCACCTTTTATACTTTTTTTCCCATTCTTCAAAACCACCAAGATAGAGCAAGACATTTTCGTAGCCGAGATTCATTAAGTCTTTAGCAACGAGATGACTTAAATCGCAATTTCCCCCTTCGCAATAAACTATAATTGTTTTTCCTTCTGGAACGTTACGTAACGCTTTAAAATATTCCATTTGCTCTTGATATGGATAAATATTTATTGCATTACCTATTTTACTGATTTCATATAGCTCCGGCTCACGGGCATCAATAATTATAACTCTTGGGTCTTTCAAATATTTCTTTACAGTTTCAAAAGTAACATTGCCTTTTAATTCATTCTTTTCCTTTTTTGTATCATCTTTGCTTTTTTGGTCATCTTGACGCAATTGGCTATCGTCAATATTAGGAATATCCTTTTCAATATCTTTTATTGGATTTTTAATGTCTTTGGAAATTGAATCAAGCTTTTTAGCCGGATTTTCTATATCTATATCATTATTCGTAGGAATAGGTAAACTATCTTCTTCCAAAGGGAGCAATAGATTTTCAAAAGTAAAATCGTTAAATGTCTTAATTTCTTTTGGCTTATAAATTAGTGGCAACGGGTCGTTTGAATAATAATTATATAAAAAACCAAACAGAAGTGATATTAATAAAATTATAAGTATCTCAATAATCAGTTTTTTCATTCTAGCTGAAACCTTTGATTTTTTTTAACAAATTATAAGCGGAGTTTATATCCTGGGTCTTTTGATGGGCAAGTTTTTGCAGTTCAGCACCTAAACCGGAAAGCCGGTCGGGGTGATACTCTTTGATTTTCTTTTTATATGCTGCTTTTATTTCTTCAGTATTTGAATTTTCATTTATTTCCAGGATTTTATAAGCATCATCAAGGGAATACTGTTGCTTTTGATAGTTCTCCTGTTGATTATTATTCTGATTTGATGTATTTTGTTTTGTTTCTTTCTTTTTGTTCAATTCATCAATAATACGTTTTAAATCATCTTCAGATTGCTTTTCAAAATCATAATTTATATCATCATTAAAATTTACTTCGGATTTAATTATATTTTTTAATCGTTCAAATATTTGTCCCATTTACAAATCTCCATTAGTTCATTATGCAAATTAACAAAAAAATCAATAAAAATCAATTTATCGTTGATTTGTTAAGAAGGGATATATAGGAATTTATTTTATTTGAACAGAATAGTTTTAGTTTTTGAACTCCTTCCCAAGTTGCACTTGTGAAGGAAGATTTCTTTAAAGTTTACTTTCAAATTATTCTAATATTGGAACAGCAAACGAATTCATTTTATGCTTGTTAATTGAAACTCTAATTAAAAGTAAAACTTTTGTGAGAGATACCTTCCCAAGTGCAACTTGGGAAGGAGGAAAAAGTCTTGCTATCAACTTGTTGTTCGCATGACAAGAAAAAGTTCTCTTTTTTGCAAATCTTTTGTTTTATTCATACTTAAAAAACCACTACCAATCTGATTTTGTAGCCAATAATAAAGTTAGGATATATTACTCTTCAGGTATATGTTCAAAAACATTTTTATCAAAAAAAAAAATAAAATTTTTGTTTGTTTTTTATTGAAAAATGTTTTAATTTGCTTTTGGTTTAAAAAGAGGAAAAAATAGAGAAAAAAAATATCTTGGCTTAATTGAGTAGGTTTTGGCTTTTGTTTAGTTTGTTTCCCTAAATTAAAATAAAAACTTGCAAAGTTAGGCGGAAACACAAGATAAATTATAAAAAAACATCCTCCGCAGTGAGTTTTCCGACTTTCAAAAACGGAGGATGACATTTAATAACAAATGTTTCACAAAATTAAGGAATAATTAATTATGAAGAAAATTTTTCTTCTAATTGCGGCTTTAGCAATAGTATTTGCTAATGTGGTGGTGGCGTGCCCGCCGGGGTGGACATCTGGAGCAGGAATAGTAACTTATAATGGCTGCAGGTATTCTTATATGTATTGTTACGGCATTTCAAATGGCTACCATTGTATAAAGATGACAGATTTTACTGTTGTTTCACCATGTGATAGTGTGGATTTCGAAAATAATTCACAAGAAGTAACTGATTTGGTTTTATTACAAATTGGGGCTTATCTTGATAATCAGAATTTTTTTGAAGATTCAATCCCACCTTGCCCAGGAGGAATGTGTTTATTAAATATCAGCGATAACGTCTGTTACAATGGTTGGTATTTCCACAAAGGACACTACCGTATGAGAACTTGTAATGATGGACAAACAAGAGCATGCAACGAAACTATATACTATTGCTTTGAAATTATTAATGGGCAAAAAGTCTATCGCTTAATCAGGAATGGCTACCCTGTTGGTCCACCTTGCCCATCCCCATGTCGATCAAGTTGTCGATAATTCGTTTTTTATTTTATAAATATCAGATATTTTTATAAAATATCGGATATTAAAATTTAAATACTATGAAAAAATTAATTATCCTTTTTCTAATCACATTTTCTTCAGAACTTTTCCCTCAGGTTTGGGACTTTCTTTATAAAGAAGATTTTCTTATTTATAATGAAACTTTTGAAAGTTATGGAAAAATGAATTGCAAACAAATGCTTATAAAAGGTGATTCAACATACTTTTTTAGAGTTAACTCTGATACCTTGCTAATGATTTATGACCAAAGCAAGAAGGAATGGTTTTATAAATCAAGAAGAGATTTATTAATAAACAATACAAATAAAGATACTATTTACAAAGAACATAAAAACTCGAATGTGTATTACCTTGCTATTGACAAAGAAAAGAATATTTGGCTTAGCGTTGGAAATAGTATTTTGAATATAAAATCAGATACAATATTTAATTTTACTCAGTACTTCGATAATATTCGCAAAAAATATTATAAAATCGACAGGACAAGCCAAAGGACTTTTGATATTAAGGTTGATAAAAACGGAGATGTTTGGATATTAGCTCAATTCGTTGCTTCTAATAATGATTCAATCTTTTTTAATTATTATGCCTTATGTAAATATAAAAATAATCGTATTGAAACAATGTTTGACAGGCAAATAGATAGATTTTATTTTGACAGAAAGAATAAAATATGGTGTTGCTTTGGAGATTCAGTTTTTATATATGAAAATGATATACAAATCAATAAATTTTCAACTTCTGACTTTCCTAATGGTTATGGATATTTAAAAGATGTAGTTTTCGATTCAAAAAATACAATGTATGCTTTAAATACAAATTCATATTTATATATTTATGATGGAGAAAATTTTAAAACGGATAAATATATGCACGATATTGAATGGTACTCTGGTACACATGAAGATTTAAGTTCAAGTTGGTTAAGCGTTGATAGTTCAGACAATATCTGGCTAATTGGCTCAATGACCTGCAATTTATATAAATTAGCATCTTCAGCGAATTGGTCATTAATTGAAATACCTAAATTTTCAACAGCAGTGGACGATTGGTGTTATAAATCTCTTATTGAATGCGACGACTATAATAATATCTGGATTTCTGCTCAAAGCTATTATTATGGTTTTGGAGTAGACAATTATGGAATTTATATTTTTAATCCTGATACAACTACTGGAGTAGTTGAAAAAGGAGATTTTTCAATCAATGGCTTGCCAGACGTCTGGCTTTTTAATCTTTACCCTAATCCAGCTACACAAAATGTAACTATAGAATTTTTCTTGGACCGTTCAGTTGTAGAACAACTTGATGCAAGATTGTTTAATGTAATGGGAATGGAAGTTAAAAATATTAAGGAAGATTTCATTTACGATAGTTACAATATGAAAGCAACACTTAAGTTTTCAGTTGCAGGTATTCCGAGAGGCGGACATATTGTTTCAGTTAAAGCAGGCAGAAGCCATAAATTTTGGATGTTAATGGTAGATTAATTGAGCAATTAAAAGTAACATCAAAGTCATACTATCAGCAAGCTGATAGCATGACAAGAAATAAAGTCATGCTATCAACGGAGTTGATAGTATGACTTGGAAGAAGTTGCCATTCCGATACGAAATAAGGAATCTCACTATTTGTATTAACTACAGAATTGCAAATATATGATTTAGATGTCCTACATCTCCGAGATGTAGGAAATCTGCTTATTACTTTCGTAAAGTTTCTTAACTTTGCGAAAGTTTTAATAACCCAATAACCTAAAAACCAAACACGGAGTATATATGAAAAAATTAATTCTTTTCTTTTTATTAATTTCAAATATTTTATATTCAGAGGAATGCGGCTGGGAATGGCAAAGTCCACAACCACAGGGAAATTTTTTAACATCTGTAAAATACGCAAGTAAAGATATAGCTTATGCTTGCGGTGATGTTGGAACAATACTCAAAACAACAGATGGAGGTAATAGCTGGGTGTTATTAAAAACTATGTTTAAAGTTGATTTGTTTAATATTTTTCCTATTGATGAAAATCACTGCTTGGCTGTTGGGAGCGACAGTAATATATTTAAAACAACAAATGGTGGAAAAAATTGGTTTAGTATTAAAAGCGGACTTGATAATACTTTAAGCAAAATCTTTTTTATAAATTCAACTACTGGCTGGATTACAAGCCAGGAAGGAAATATAATTAAAACAACAGATGCGGGTAATAGCTGGTTTGAGCAAATTTCAAATACAACAAAAACTTTAAATGACATTTATCTTCTAAATGAAAATTTAGGTTATGCTGTAGGTTTTGAAGGAACTTTACTAAAAACAACAGATGGTGGTGAAAACTGGGTAAAACAAGATAGTGTAACAGACAAGAACTTACATTCAGTGTTCTTTTATAATGAAAATAATGGCTGGATGGGTGGGGATAATTGCTTATTGTTAAAAACAACAGACGGTGGTTCAAATTGGTTTGCTCAAACTACTATAGAAAATTATAACACACTATCATATATAAAATTTTTCGATGAAAATATTGGCTGGGCTGTTGGTGGAGTCATTTTAAAAACTACAGATGGAGGAAATGAATGGAACGAACAAACAAGCGGAATGTCTTTTTTATATGGTGCTTACGGTATTGATATGTTTGATATAAATAATGGGATTATTGTTGGTTCTTCAGGAGATATTAGAAAAACATCGAACGGTGGATTCAGTTGGGTATTACAAACTAAAAAAGAAAATCATGATAATAATGCAGTTCAGTTTATAAATGAAAATACTGGTTGGGTAGTTGGACAATATGGGAAATTGTTAAAAACTACAGATAGCGGTAAAAATTGGTTTGCTCAAGATGCGGGAATAGTTGCTACCTTAAATTGTGTGTTTTTTGTTGATTCTTTGACTGGCTATATAAGCGCTGTTGACGGAACTGTGCTCAAAACAACTGATAGTGGTAATAGTTGGATAAATACTAATACGCAACTAAATAGTCCTATATACTCTATTTACTTTATTAATGATTCTGTTGGATTTTTAACAAGCATTGGAATTATATACAAAACTACAAATGGCGGTGAAAAATGGTGGTATAAAATTCATCATATTTCTAATGAAATTTTAGATATACAATTTGTAAATGAAAATATCGGATTTGCTCATGGCCTAAAGGATACTTTACTTACTACAACCAATTGCGGCGAAACATGGAACATTATACCTTTAGGCGATAGCGTTAATATTTCTCATATTCAGTTTATTGATGAGAATACTGGCTGGATTACTGGTTATGGTATAATTTACAAAACAACTGATGGTGGAAAAAGTTTGATTACTCAGTATAACAATTCTAGCAGTTTTGTTTATAATTATAATATTCATTTTACAGATTTAAATAATGGTTGGACTTTTACTAATGGTTCTAATGAAATTAAAAGCATTTTGCATACTACTGATGGTGGAGAAAACTGGATTACAGAAGATACACTATTTTACGGGAATATTAATGACATATTTTTTATAAACGAAAATACTGGTTGGATTGTTGGACTTTCAGGATGGCAGGAAGATGCAAACGGTGCTATATTAAAATACTCCTGCACCGAAACAAGCGTTGAAGAACCTCTCCCAGTTTCCGAAAGCACCGATTTCCAAATATTCCCAAATCCCGCATCAAACGAAATAACTCTTTCAATTCCAGATGAGCAAAACATAAATTCAATTTTAATTTTCAATTCTCTCGGAATGGAAGTAAAACGAATAGAAAAAACTGAAATAATAGGAAATAGCAAAATTACAATTTCAGTTGCAGATTTGCCAGGTGGT
This sequence comes from uncultured Hyphomicrobiales bacterium, assembly GCA_964499465.1. Classification (GTDB taxonomy): domain Bacteria; phylum Bacteroidota; class Ignavibacteria; order Kapaibacteriales; family UBA2268; genus JAAYJM01. Next base: position 7,676 of record CAZCLJ010000019.1, on the reverse strand, counting down.
TTATATCATTGCTCTTTTGTAAATCAAGGGGGAAGAGTAATGAAGAGTTTTGTAGTGGTGAGATAGTTAGAGAAATACAAGTCATACTATCAGCAAGCTGATAGCATGACAATAAAGAAAGTCATACTATCAACTTGTTGATAGTATGACTAAAAAGGATGTATTCTTGCTTACGCCAGAAAGTCAAGCAAAGATATCATTTTAAACATTGAGAAGAATTTCATACTCTATTGCAGCAATGAAGTGAGATTTCTTGCTTATAAATAAAAAATTTTAGAATTTTCCTTAATAATTTTGTTTTTATTACGTTTATATAAAAAAAAATTTTTTATTTTATATTCGTTTTGTTAATAAGCAAATTATTAAAACCAAATAGAAGGAAAAAATGAGAGCAGTAATTCCTGTAGCTGGCGTTGGAACACGCTTAAGACCACACACATACACACTTCCAAAAGTACTTTTAAACGTAGCAGGAAAACCAATTTTAGGGCATATACTTGATTCTGTGATAAGTCAGGGAATTGAACGCATTACAATCGTAACGGGGTATATGGGAAAATTAGTTCAGGACTATGTAACACGCAATTATGATATTGATGTTACATTTATTTCACAAAGAGATTCACTCGGATTAGGGCATGCGATTTGGGTGGCAAGCGAAACTTTCGATAGCGAACCACTTATGATAATTCTGGGCGATACCATTTTCGATTTAGATTTGAACTTAGCTCAAAAGTCGAACTATTCTTCAATAGGAGTAAAACTCGTTGAAGACCCGCGCAGATTTGGTGTAGTCGTTTTGAATAATCAGAATTTCGTAACAAAATTCGTCGAAAAACCCCAGAAGCCAGTTTCTAATCTTGCTATTGTCGGACTTTACTATATTAAAGAAGCGGCATTACTTAAAAAATGTCTAAATAAATTAATTGAAGAAGATATTCGCACAAAAGATGAATATCAATTAACTGACGCGCTTCAGCTAATGCTCGACGAAGGTGAAAAATTCACAACATTCCCTGTTGACGGCTGGTATGACTGCGGAAAATCTGAAACACTGCTTTCAACAAACCGCTTTCTACTCGAACATTCTTCTCAATCGCGGAATTTGAAAGATGTTGTAATTATACCACCCGTCTTTATTGATGATAATGCCGTTGTTCAGCGTTCTGTGATAGGTCCTTACGCAACTGTAGCCCGCGAAGCACACGTAAAAGACAGCGTAATCCGTGATACTATTGTAAGCGATGGCGCTACTGTTGAAAACACTTTATTAGAGCAATCAATTATTGGGAACAATGCAATAGTAAAAGGTAATTTTTATCATCTAAACGTTGGAAACTCAAGCGAAGTGAATTTGTAGAAATTAAAATTAATCAAACAAACTAATTTGTTACACGTTTATACTATTAATAAATGAAAAAATTGGAACAACAATGAATACTCTACAAATTAAAAAAATAGAATTATACAATTTGATTCCAAGTTTTAATATTCAAGAAATTGAGGATTTAATTTCAATTGCCACAAAATTCAAAAAGAATATTAAAACAGAAAAACGAAGTTTAGCTGGTATCTGGTCAAAATATAATTTTGAAGATATTGATTTAGATGAAGAAATAAGGGAAATCAGGAAAGAAATAGAAGTTAAAATAGAGAATAAGGATTATGATTTATCTTCTTGATACAGTAACAGTAGTAAGGCACTTTACTGGTTTGGGAAAAATTGGTAAATATGCATCAGATATTCTTAATAATATAGAACAATCTCAGAATGAATTTGTAATATCTATTATTTCTTTAATGGAAATTATGTATTTGTCAGAAAAGAAGAGAATAGGAATTGATTTAAATGAAACTTACTTTCAAATAAAAAATAATAAAGATTATGATATAATTGATTTAAATTTTGAGATTATACAAACTGCTTCTAACATTCAATTCTATGAGTTACACGATAGAATAATATTAGCAACTGCAAAATGGCTTGGAATTCCAGTGATTTCAAGTGATAAACAGTTCCAGGGTGTTAGCAATATTGAAGTTATTTGGGATTAAATTTAGGACTCAAGATTTCAAGATAAATATAAAAATTTTTTCAAGAACTGATTAGCAAATAATAATTTCGTAAATTATTGCTAAAAATTGTCATTCTGAGGCAAATATAAACGAAGTCGTTTACTTTTGAGAAAATGAACTTTTTAGTCATCGGACATCTGCCAGATGTCCGATGACTTTAGTCAATATACAAAATCAATATTATTATATACTCAACTTTCCTAGTTGTGGTAAGTGTATGTAATATAAGAATAAAAATAAAAGAGTATTTAAGTGTTTAAAAAAGCAAAAATACACCTCCCCTGCCCCTCCTTATTAGGAGGGGAACGCTAAAACACAGAACTGTTCTTATTCCCCTCCTAATAAGGAGGGGCAGGGGAGGTGTTAAAAGGTTTTATGAGCAAAAGTAGTGTTTTCTAAGAATTATTTCATATTATCCTGTTTGTAATGCACTACTACTCTATATTTAATTTTGTCTATCATCTAGGAAAGTTGAGTTATATATTATACATATAGTTACGTGCTAAAAAAAACCAAAGTGGTTAATTAGGATCGCAGCGAAGAATCACAAAAATAATTGTTATCACTAAAATTGAGATTTTTCGCTATTTTAAATTTAAATTTTTAAAAAGTATAATGGAGCAAATATGATATCTGGAGACAGAAAAGAAGTAAGGAATCAAATATTCAAAGCGTTGAAATATCAATTTATTAATAATGACCCGCCTGAAACTAAAATGGCATATAATAAGTTAAGGAAAATGGGCTACGATGCTTTAGAAACAAAAAAGTATTTAGCTAATTGTTTGTTTTCAGAAATATTCAATATGACGCAAGAAAATAGAGAATTTGATTATGATAGGTATAAAAGATTATTAAATAACCTACCAAAATTACCTACTGAAAATGATTAATTTGAGTATTTCCAACTCCCTTATTTTATAAAGGAAATAAGGGAGTTAGGAGATTTAACTCTTAAAGGATAATTGCGCTGTTAGCAAATATTCTTTTATTATTTTTGTCATTAGTTATTGGTTATTAGTTTGTAACTACTAATGACGAATGACTAATAACTAATTACTTAATGGTAGCACTATTATAAAATTTCACTTCTCATTACAAATTATACGAAATAAGAAACTACGAAGCGACAATTCCGAAATCAGTATTAAGCATTCATATCATATTTTTTTATAAAAAATAAAACGTTTTTTATATTTTTGTTTAAATTGAATTAGCAATTAAATATAATTTAAATAAGAATAAAATGCTTGATATTCAAAACACAGAAACCGCCGGAGTAAAAACTCTTAAACTAATTGGCAGAATTGATGGGATAAGCAGTCCTATGCTTGATAAAAGTATAAAAGATTTGGCAATTTCCGGCGAAAGGCAGTTGATTACTGATTTGCAGGACGTTAATTATATAAGCAGTGCGGGGCTTCGGGTCTTTTTGACTGCTCAGCAGGTAATGACAAAAGCTGGTGGCGAACTTATGCTGTATAATTTAAATGAACAAATTCTAAGTATTTTTAAAACTGCTGGTTTTACCCGGATTTTTAAAATTATTAACGATATTAGCGAAATTTCTGCTCTTAATAAAACTGAAAGAGAAGAGAAGCAAATAACAAACGAAATCATTAATAATATTAAATTGAAAATTTTAAAAACAAATGCAAAGCCATCAAAAACTCAAAAATTTGGAAATTTTGATAAATTATCGAAAAGCGAGTATTCTGAAGCCGATGTGGTTACGCTTGCTCCAAAAGAATTGAAATATGGTATTGGGCTTGGCGCGTTAGGCGATGGGTATAGTGATTTTAAGGAATTTTTTGGTGAAACTGCCGTGATTAACTGCAATTTCTTTGTTTATCCAGCTGTAAAAAAACAAGCTGTAGATTATATAATCCCACCACCAGACTTTTCTTTCATAAAATATCAATTCCTTAATTATTTGGGATTTCAGGGAGATTTCAAATACATAATTAATTTTGAAGGTGTTGATGGCTTCGTCAATTCCAATGATTTATTTCAGGCATTATTAAAACTAAATAGCAGCAAACTATATGGAATGGTATTTTTCGCTGAAAGCAAGGGCTTATGGGGAATGAATTTGAAACAGGTTCCAATTGTAGATAATAAATCTGGAATTGAAGATTCTATTTTTTCAGAAAAGAATTTTCCTAACTGGTTCAATTTCCCGGTTGAAGCATCGGATTTTAACAGCATAATTGTCGGCACTGGCTTCATACATAATTTTACAGAACTGCCAGCAAGTTTAAAAGATTTTTTTGCATCAAATTCCAACTGGCATATTCATACCGCAGTTTTTGAAAAAGGAATTATAAACAGAAATATAGAAAATTTTAATGAAGAATTAAGCAGAATTATCACAGAGCTTGAGCCGCAAAAAGTAGTTCATTTGCTTGGTCGTTCTGTTTTAAGTAGTGGTTGTATTGGATTAATTGAATTGGAGGTTTAAATGGAACTTTGGCTCGGAGCTTTGAATTTAGGTTTGCTATATGCTTTTCTCGCTTACGGTTCTCTACTTACTTTCAGAATATTAGACTTTTCTGATATTACTGTTGATGGAAGTTTTACTACTGGTGCCGCCGTTTCTGCTATTCTTATAGTTGCCGGAATGAATCCCTTTACGGCTTTAATTATTGCATTCTTATGCGGAGCTATAGCTGGAGCAATAACCGGAATAATCCACACCCGACTTAAAATAAACGGCTTGCTTGCAGGTATTATCGTAATGGTTGGGCTTTATTCCATTAATCTTCACATTATGGGAAAATCCAACGTCCCTTTGCTCAATGAACGAACGATTATTGAGATTTTTGCTTCGCTTAATCCCGGTTTAGCTTCAGAACTTTGGTATTTGATTTGCTTTTTGCCAATAATGGCGATTTTTTGGTTTCTGCTCTCTCTTTTCTTTAAAACAGATTTGGGTATTGCAATTCGTGCTGCCGGAACAAATACAGAAATGTCAAAAGCAGCGGGTATCAATGTTAATTCAATAAAAATATGGTGTATTGCTGCTGCTAACGGACTTGTTGGTCTTTCCGGTGGCTTGGTGGCTCAATATCAGGGCTTTGCGGATATTGGAATGGGAATCGGAACTTTGATTATTGGGCTTGCTTCTGTGATTATCGGTGAATCTATTCTTCCAAGCAGAAATGTGTTTGTGATATTTCTTGCTGCTGTAATCGGTTCTACAATTTATCGTTTGATGATAGCTCTTGCTCTTTATTTTGGTATGAATCCAATTGATTTGAAATTACTTACAGCAGTATTTGTATTGCTTACTTTGATTTTAACAAAAATTGCTAACGACAGAAAAGAAAATAAAATTAAACAGCGAATAGGATTTTTAGGTTTTATCAAAAAATACAGAATTTGGTTTTCAATCGCTGGTATTGCTATTATAGCAGCTACTATACTGCATTTTGTATTTAACTCAAATCAATCAGGCAGTTTAGATAAGTATTATAAAATTGGCGTTTTGCAACTTGTTGACAATGGCTTGCTTAACGTTACAAGAGATAGCTTTAACGAAGAAATGAAGAAATTAGGTTACGTTTCCGGTGAAAACTGCTTAATTGATTTTCAAAATGCTAATGGTGAAATTTCTATTGTAAATTCAGTATTAGACAACTTTGTAATGAAAAAATATGATGCTATTGTTACGATTTCAACTCAGGTAACGCAGGCAGCAATAAATAAAATCAAAGATGTACCAATTGTTTTTTCAACTGTTGCGAATCCATTTATAATAAAAGCAGGAAATTCGGATGCAGACCATTTGCCAAACGTAACTGGAGTTTATGGCTCTGTAAATATGGATTCCGCACTATACTGGATAAACAAAGTATTACCGGTTGAAACATCAGATAAGTTCAAAATTGGAGTTGTTTGGGACCCATCTCAGGCAAATTCAGAATTTAATGTAGAAAATCTAAAAAAATCAATAGCAAAATTACCCAATATTGAATTTACAGGTGCTAACGTTTCAAGTTCTGCTGATGTTTTTCAATCGGCTTCATCTCTTGCAGCAAAAGATATAGATATGTTCTTTTTAGTGCCGGATAATACTGTCTATTCAGCTTTCGATGCTGTTGTTTCTGCTGCGAAAAGCAAGAATATTCCGATTTTCATTTCCGATATTGAAAGAATTGCCGATGGAGCTTTAATGGCTTATGGTTACGATTACACATCAAGCGGAATTCAAGCTGCAAATATTGTTCATAGAATTTTAAACGGTGAAAATCCAAAAGACATTCCTTTTGAAATATACAACCATACAGTAGTTGGTGTTAATTTGAAAGCAGCAAAGTCACTTAATATTAAAGTCCCAAACAATGTCCTTTCAAAAGCTGAAAAAATTGTGTCTATTGACCCCATTAAAACAGACAAAAAGAAAGTGATTGGCGTAATTCAATTCAGTATGGAACCGAATGTAGAAATATGCAAAAAGGGAATTTTGCTTGGGCTGCAGGATAATGGTTATATAGAAGGTGAAAATGTTGAGTTTATTTACAAAAATGCTCAAGCAGATTTTGCTATGATAAGTTCAATAGCACAGGACTTAATCCGCAGGGGAGTTGACGTAATCGTTCCGCTTTCTACTCCTGTAGTACAGGCAACAGTGCAAGCTGCTGCTAATTCCAAAAGCACCGTTGTTTATACTTATATTTTTGACCCTTACGGAAGTGGATTAGGAACAGCACCAGACAAACACGTTCCTAATGCAACAGGTGTGGCTTGTTTTCCTCCTTATGAAAAAATATTAGATTTGATAAAGGAAATGTTTCCGCAAAGAAAAAATGTCGGTATTGTTTGGAATAGCTCTGAATCTAATTCTGTTTCAGTTGTTACTAAAATTAAAGAGTATGCTAAACAAGTTGGATTAAATATAATAGATGCAACAGTAACCAATCCGGCAGAAGTTCTGGAAGCTTCCCGCTCAATTATTTCAAAAGGAGCTGATGTTTTCTTAGGTCCCGGCGATAACACTCTTAATGTTAGTTTCGATAGCTTCGTAAAAGTTGCTAATGAACATAAGGTTCCGATATTTACTTTCGATGCTGAATTAATTGAAAATGGTGCTACTATTGGCTTAGGACCGGATTATTTCCAAACCGGTTTCGATGGTGGAGTTTATTTAGCAAGAGTTCTTAACGGTGAAAGCACCGCTAAAATTCCAATTATGCAAACTAAAGAAACACTGCTTTATATAAATTTAAAAGCTGCACAAACATACAGTTTTAAAATTGATAATAAATTTATAAATCAAGCTGATAAAGTGATAAGGTAGCGTTTTTTGAAAAATAATAAATTGGCTATCGGCTATCGGCTATCGGCAGTCGGCAGTCAGTTTATGGTTTATGGTTTATGGTTTATGGTTTATGGTAGTCGGTAATTCGTAATTCGTCATTGGTCATTAGTTATTGGTATTATTCCTTTACGAATGACTAACGACCAATAACTAATAAAACCAGAGCTCCTGACCCAATAATGATAATAAAGGAGTTAGGAGAATTGCCTCGTAAAGAATAATTGTGCAAATTATCCTAAAAAGGTGTCATTCTGAGGCGAATATAAACGAAGACGTTTAC
>CAZCLJ010000018.1:0-29479 GCA_964499465.1 uncultured Hyphomicrobiales bacterium | reverse complement strand
ATTATGTCATCATTATTAAAATAAAGGTCTTCTTTCATAAGGGGGTTCGAAATGAAACAATATCTGCGTAATTTGCGCAATTGTTCTTTACGAGGCAAATCTTCTTACTCCTTTATATTGTTATGGGGGCTGGAGTTCTGAAACTACGAGAAGACAGTAGTTTTTAAAATAAATCTTAACCTATATTATTCATACATTTAAAAAAATATTCAGTAATTATTGATTATAAAGCGTTTGCTTAAAATTCAGTAAAAAAACCAAGTTTTTTCTCTAATTTACATTAAATTATAAAATCGTTACTGAGTCTATTCATCCGATGACTGGGAAGTCATCGGATGAATTATCCATGTTAAATAAATGGTTTTGTTTAAATTCATTATTTTATTATATTTGAAATGTATAAACTTTGATGTTTAATTGGAGAGAAAAATGCTAGTGTTGTAATTCGTTAAAAGACTTATTATATTGTGTCATTTCGAAACGAAGTGAGAAATCTCACAAGTCATTGCTACTACAGAATTTGAGATTCCTCACTTCGTTTCGGAATGACAAGAAATGTTTATTAGGTTTTCAATAAATTATTACACTAGAAAATCAATCAACTCAGGAAAACATAACATTTGAAGATATAAAAATAATGTTTTTTGAAACTGCAAAGAGATTTCAGGAGACTGATAGACAAATGCAGGAAACTGATAGAAGGATGCAAGAAACGGACAAAAGAATGCAAGAAACTGACAGGATAATTAAAGAGTCCAGAGCAGATTTTGAAAAAAAAGAAAAATATTATCAAAAAAGGTATGCAAAAGTAGAAAGCTTATTCACAGGGCAGTGGGGAAAATTAGTTGAAACATTAGTTGATGGAAAGTTAGTTGAATTGTTGCAGAAAAGAGGAATAGACGTTAGAGAAAGATATACTCGTATTGTCTCTGAATCAAAAGATATGGAAATTGACATAATTGCTGCAAATGGAAAAGATGTAGTGGTTGTTGAAGTAAAAACTACTTTAAAATTAGAGTATGTTAATGATTTTATTGATAAACTAAAAAGATTTAGGGAAACGTTTCACAGATTTTCAGAAGAAAATATTTTTGGAGCAGTTGCTTATATTCGTGATGAAAGTTCAGCAGCAAAATTTGCTGAAAAGCAGGGACTGCTTGTGATTAGAGCAACTGGCGATAGTGCATTTATAATCAATAATGAAGATTTTAAACCAAAACAGTGGTAGTTTAAATAAAAATAGTGAAAAATACAGAAAAATTTATTAATTTTGTAAAAATCGGAGTGTAGCTCAGCCAGGCAAGAGCACTGCGTTCGGGACGCAGGGGGCGGAGGTTCAAATCCTCTCACTCCGACTAAGTTATTCAATTCTTTATTTTCTGAACTTCTGATGCATCGTAATTCGTTATTTTATAGTCTTGTCATTGGTAACCCACTTAGAAAAATGAGAATTTTTTTTAAAGAAGAGATGACATAAATTAAATTTTCGCAAAGTTAAGAAACTCGTGATAAAGTATTTAGTTCTTTTTACTTTGCGAAAGTTCAAAAAAAATCTAATCTTTCTAAACCTTATTTCATCTCCATTAAAATAAAGCACTTGCTTTATTATGTGTTACCAATGATATCTTTGCTTTTGTCAGTCATTCTGAACGAAGTGAAGAATCCAGAAAATAATGATTAAAAGAAATTTTTCTGGATTCTTCGCTGCGCTTCAGAATGACATCGTTATTTCTCACTCCAAAAACTTTACAAAAGTTAAGAAACTTTTGCAAAGTAAAAATAGCTAAAACTTTCGTAAAGTTTTCCAACTTTGCGAAAGTTTTATATAAAAAATCATCTCATCACTACAAAACTTTTGGTTATTCTATTTCCTTTGTCATTCAAAGTTATATAATACATACCAATAGCAAGTTCTGCTGCGGAAATATCAATTTTGTCTTTATAAAGTAATTGAGTATTTTCAAATTTATAAACTTCCATTCCGAGCGAGTTGAAAATCCTAATATCAGTAAATTCCGGGTTGTTCGATAAATCAATTGTGATATTATTAGATGCTGGATTTGGGTAAATCAAAATATTATCAACAGATGGGTTATTTGGATTTGAAGATGTTATTCCAAAATCAGAAAGTTTAGCAATGTAAACTCCATCACGGGAATCTCCGGCATAAATATAATCTCCATTGATTAATAAACTTGAAATAAATCCTTTAGTAACTATGCCAGCACTGATATCAGTCCATGTATTACCATTATCTCTTGAAAGAAAAAGTCCATGATTTGTATTAATAAAAATATTAGAATCAATAATAGCAGAGTTATATACAGATAAAGACTCATCTATAGTAGAACCAATTTCAACCCAACTCTCCCCATTGTTTTCAGATAAAAAAACACCCTTTCCATTACTTCCTGCAATAATTTTATTGCCGCTCGAAGATAAACTAATAATATTTGGATACTCATCACTTACTTTGCTTGTTGTCCAGTTTAAACCATTATCTGTAGAACGAAATACAAAACCATAAGTTGCTATATATAAATTTGTATCGCAAGTATTTATACAGTTTATTTGTCCAATTTTTTGCTCTGATTTTAACCAATTTTCTCCTTTATTAGTTGAGTAGTAAAGTCCCATACCAAAATCACTATAACCAGTATAAACAGTATTGCCATAAACTCCCACACAAGAATATATTGTATAAAAATCGTCTGGTATTTTCTTTGCCCAGGTTTTCCCTTTATCAGAGCTATGTAGTATGAAATCCATTGAACCAGCGTAAATATCATCTCCATTTGTTGCAATAGAATAAAAAGGTATATACCAGTTTTGCGGGTTTTCTTCACCTTCTTCATTATATACATTTCTCCAGTGCATTCCATTATCATCAGAAATAAAAATACTACGCCGATTTGTTCCGGCAATAATGCTTGAACCACTTTTTGCTAAACAGGTTATATATGTAAATGTTAAACCTGAATGAATATCTGTCCATGATTTTCCTTCATTTGAGGAAAATCTTAGGCCTGCAAAAATTGTTTTTCCCACTCTATAATAAGAATTTGACAAAGGAAAAGATTCGGTGCGCTTCCAAGTTAATCCGTCATTTGTAGAAATTAAAACACCATTTAATGTAGTTGCTAAAATATTACCATCTAACACATTTAAATAAACAACACGAGTACTATCATCTCCAATATTTACTTTATTCCAACTGGTTCCATTGTTTGTTGATTTGTATAATTTATAGCTATAGTTGAAACCATTATTATGAACTGAAAATCCAACATAAATATTAGAATTAATTATAGATAATATATCAATACTATGCATTGGAAAACCAATATTAACTTCATTCCAGCTAATTCCATTGTTTGTAGAACGAAGAATTTTTACACTTCTATTTGTAAAAATATCAAGTATTTTTGTTCCAGCGAAAATATTTGGACCGTTAATATCAAAAAATGATATATAATCGTCAGAGATTTTAGTGCTAACAACTTTCCAGCTATCGCCAAAATTTGTAGAGCAATATAATCTATTATCTGTTGAAATATTATAAAGTTTTGAGCCGATAACTTTAAAAACAAAAGCATCTTTCGATGGTAATCTATTAGTAATATCAATCCATGTGTTTCCATTATCAGATGAACGTAAAACATTATAAACAGGATCACTAGCAGTTATAACAAAAATATATGAACCGCATATTTCAATTTTTGCTACTCTTGATATATTATCAAGTTTATCCCAGGTTTTTCCTTCATTCGTAGAACGATACATTCCATGAGTAATATTTGCAACAAAATAACTTGAACTATTAGCAGCTGTAGAAAAAGATTGAAAAGTGTATAAATGCAGTGGCTGCCACCAGTAATCTTTTGCTGTTGCTATACTGCCCGAAAGAAGCAATAACAATAATAAAATGTATTTTTTCATAATAATCAATAATTTATTTTAAAAATTTTTCTTTAGTCATACCATCAACAAGTTGTTCGCATTACAATAATTTTCAGTCGATATCTTTTTCATTCCTTTTAATAAAGTTTTTCTAAAGTTTTTTTTAATTCATTTGTTATATATGGATTTCTTTTTATAAACTGCTTTGCTGCTCTTATGAAAGATGGTGTCTTGTATAAAATCATAATCAAGATAGAATTTCATTCATAATTTCATCAACAGTTGTTTTTTGGGAAAGTCCATTTTTATGCTCTTCTCGTGATTTGATAACTGTTTTTACAAGGTTATTATTTTTAATTTCTTTAACCCTGTAATTTAAAAAATTATTCAATTTCAAAACATCATCAATTGGAAGAGCATCAATTTCATCAATCATTTTTTCTAAAGTCATAATAAATTCCTTTTATTTAAAGAATTAAATTACTAAATATAAAACAATTATCCAAATTAAAAGTAATCGTTCCAGTCATACGAACAACTCCGTTGTTCGCATGACTTGTTCTTTCTTGTAATGCTATCAGTTTGCTGATGGTATGACTTTTAACATTTATTTCCCACTCGGAACAAGCTCTTCAAATTTCATTAAATCAAATACTTCCTGAACTAACTTGGTATTGACTTGATTAGTTGCCACAATTTCAACAAGGAAGCGATAATCAATACCGCAGTAAAGAGTAGCTTCCTTACTTAATTTATCAAATCTTTTATAGCACAATGAATTTTTTAAATTTGTTTTGAAAATTTCATTGGTATTTTCTTTTTCATCAGGCGAATAACCCATTGCCCAAAGCCCGACAGAAGAGGTATAAGTCCCGATAGCTTTGTTTAAATCCATTATTTTAATGTCAATGTAATCACCATCTCCATTTTTAACATAATGAACAGCAGCAGTGGAATACTTTTCGCCGGCAAAATCGACCATTTCGCCTGTTGGCTCTTCTGAAATAAAGCCATCAATGCTTTTCGGAAAAAACTTTTGCAAAACTGAAAAATCAATAATAGAATGTTCGCCTAATTGTTTTCTTAAAGAGTCCATTTCTATTGCTTCTTTAACATTTTGCTGGACTAACTCAGCAATATCAGTTCCTTTTTCAATGAGTTTTACATCTTCGTTTGCAGTATCTTTTTTTTGGCTGCAAGCAGAAATAATTAATATAATAATGATTATAGAAAATTTGGAGCAGTTCTTCATAGTTATCCTTAAATATATTTTTTGCATATTTCTTACTTAATATTACAAATTATAAAAAAAAATAATTAAATACAAATTTTTTTCTAATAATTAGAAACTATGAAAAAAAATGATTAAATTTGTCATAGTTTAGCAAAACAAAAGAGGGAAAAATGAAAACATTTGTTATAGCAATAATGATAATACTAACTTCATTTCCGGTTTTAGTGCAAAGCCAAACGGAAAAAGTTAAGCAATATTTGAAAATGATTGGGATTGGCAAAATAAATGATGTAAAAAGCCGAATGCCGGATATGCTTGCTATTTATCCAAATGACCCCGGAGTTATGCTTCTGCACGGCATTGTAATTGAAGATATGAGCAAATCAATTGAAATTTTTGAAAAAATTATAAAGAATTTTCCTGAATCAGAATTTGCAGATGATGCCAATTATAGAATAATTCAATATTATGTTTTAATAGGAAATAATGCCCGAGCCAATAAAGAATTAGAAGCATTTCGCAGTAAATTCAAAGATTCTGAATTGCTGATTATTGCATCAGATTTAATTAATACTGCAACAAAAGCAGCAGATGCGAAAACTGAAAATATTGCAAAAGTAGAAAAGAAAGAAATTGAGAAAAAGGAAGTTGATTCAAAAAAAGCAAAAGAAGAGAAACCAGCAGAATTGAAATCCGTTTATAAAAGTACCAATGAAGAAGCTAAACCACAAGAAAAGTCGAAAAATGGGAAAACTTCTTATGGCTTGCAGGTTGGACTTTACAGTAACTATGATGCTGCTAAATCGGAAATGGAAAAATTTCAAAAGCAAAGAATGTTTGCTGAAATTAAGCAAAAAAAAGTTGATAACACAAATTATTATGCTGTAATTATTGGCAATTATTCCTCAAAAGAATCAGCTGAAGAAGCAAAAATAATGGTTAAAAATATTTGCAAATGCGACCCAATCATTTTTGAAAAAGAGAAGTAACAGCAAAAGCTAAATTACATCTCTTCTTTAATGCTACAGAACCTTCTGAAAGTCTTTAATCCAGATGTCCTACATTTCCGAGATGTAGGACATCTTCAGTAAAAACCTACAGCGAGTCTTTACTACAAACAGAACACTCCTACGGAGTTTTGCAAACTCATAGTACTTTTTCTACAAACAGGAATCAACTACGTTGCTTTTTCTTACACTTAGCGAAAGTTTCTTAACTTCAGAACTCCTGATGCCTCGTAGTTTGGTATTTCGCAGTCTTGTCATTCCGAAACGAAGTGAGGAATCTCATAACTCATTGTTTACACAGAACTTGAGATTTCTCACTTCGTTTTGAAATGACAAGACTGCGAAGTAGCAAACTACGAGGCATTAGGAGTTCTGAAGTTATACTAGTGTTGTAATTCGTTAAAAGACTTATTATATTGTGTCATTTCGAAACGAAGTGAGAAATCTCACAAGTCATTGCTAATACAGAACTTGAGATTCCTCACTTCGTTTCGGAATGACAAGAAATGTTTATTAGGTTTTCAATAAATTATTACACTAGGGAAGGAGTAATAAAATAATATTTTTGACTAATCTGTTTGTTCATTTAAAAATATTTACAACTTTATCTATTCTTTCAATCCAATTTTTTATTAATTTGCTGTTTCATATTTTTACTTTATTAATATTTTAAAATATTGAAATTGATTATTACGTTATTATAAAATGGAAGAAAAAGAAGTAAATAATTTAGAAAAAAAGTCGAATTATGTAGTCTCAGCAAGGAAATTCAGACCGATGACCTTTTCCGAACTTGTTGGGCAGCAGCATATTTCAACTACTTTAAAAAATGCAATTAAATCAAATAGAATTCACCACGCTTATTTATTCAGCGGTCCAAGAGGAGTAGGCAAAACGACCACTGCTCGTATTCTTGCAAGAGCAGTGAACTGTCCGGATGCAGTTGATTTTGAACCCTGTAATAAATGCCAGTCCTGTCTTTCTGTGATAAATAGTAATTCGCTTGATATAATTGAAATTGACGGTGCTTCCAACAACAGCGTTGATGATGTCCGTAAGCTACGCGAGAATGCAATTTATACTCCGGTTTATGGTAAATATAAAATGTATATCATTGACGAAGTGCATATGCTTTCTACGTCAGCTTTTAATGCACTACTGAAAACGCTTGAAGAACCGCCGCCACATTTACTCTTTGTTTTTGCAACAACGGAACAGCACAAAGTTCCGGCAACAATTTTAAGCCGCTGCCAACGTTTCGAGTTTTATCGCATAAAAATTGAAGATATTGCCAAGCAGTTAAGGTATATTGCTGACAAAGAAAGCATTATAATTGATGATGCTTCGCTTTTGACTATTGCGAAAAAAGCAGATGGTTCAATGCGTGATGGGCAAAGTATTTTTGACCAGGCAGTTGCTTTTTGCGGAACAAATATTAAATACACTGACCTGATTGATGCACTTCATTTGATAGACCAGGACTTCTTTTTCCTGATTGATGAAGCTATTTACAATAAAGATGTTGAAAAAGTATTAAACATTGCAAACGATGTTGTAACTAAGGGACACGACCTTCAGGAATGTTTAAACGGAATGTTGGAGCATTACCGCAATCTGATAACCTGCAAAGCCACTGGAGACGGCACTTTTATAGAAACCTCCAAAGAATATATGGACAGGTATTTAACCGACCATCAAAAGTATTCAAATTTAGATTTATTGAGGATTATGCACATAATTAGCAGTGCCGAAACTTCACTAAAATTTTCCGCTCAACCCAAAATCCGCTTTGAAATGTGCCTGCTTGATTTAGCTAATCTTGATTCTTCAGTCGATATTTCAGAGCTTTTAAATTCTATTAAAAATGGTGCAAATCTTGAACAGACTCCGAGAGTTCAAACTGCTGCTCCTGCTCCGAGACCAGAACCAAAACCCACAGTAGTTCCAACAGTTGCTCCACAAATTGTTAAAGAACCTACATTTGAAAAAGAAACTCCAAAAAAGTTCGAATTAGTTGAAGAAAAGCAAGTTGAAAAAAAGCCGCAGGCAAAGAGCAAAAATATTGAGGAAAACTGGGAGCAATTTGTAAGGGATTGCGGAAATTCATCTACCGGCTTACAAATTTTGCAGCACAGCAGTTCAATTTTTCCTAAATTCTTTGAAAAGGAAATTATTTTTTATGTGGAAGATGATTTTATTAAAGATAATTTATTAAAAAACAAACAAAAATTGCTTGAAACTCTTGAAGAGTTCTATGGTTTCAAAATTTTAGTCAAAATTCTAAATCAAATTCCGGAGGATTTTGAAAAAAAAAAAGTAGAATATAACTTCGCTAAGGAAGAGGAGGAAATCAAATTAGATGAAGATTTAATTAAAGACAAGCACCTCGTAGAAATAGAAATTCTCAAATTTGGTGCAAAGGAAATGAGTAGCTGATTAATTATATATGTTTTTCCAGTCATACTATCAGCAAGCTGATAGCATGACATAAAAAACATATAGTCATGCGAACAACTTGTTGATAGTATGACTTAGAAAAAAATGGAAAATACAATTGAAATAGAAAAAAAAGTAAAATCATCCAATAACTTTCAAAAAATTGATGTGGATAAAACATCAAATTGGAAACGAAAAGTAGTTAGAATAAAAATAAAAGGAAAACCATTAAGCATAACGGTAATAGAAAATCGTGAGTAGTGCTTGACCACATTAATTGTATACTTTTAAGTGTCATTGGCAACGAAGCGAAGAATCTCACAAGTTAATGATACCAAAGTATTTGAAAAATAAAGATGTCCTACATCTGCAAGATGTAGGACATCTGGTTTAAAAAGTTTTGCAGAGTAAAGCAACGATGTCATTGGCAAGCGAAGTGAAGAATCTCACAAGTTGTTATTATCACAGAATTTGAGATTTAGAAACAGTGTTTTTGCAGTCATACTATCAGCAAGCTGATAGCATGACATAAAAAACATATAGTCATGCGAACAACTTGTTGATAGTATGACTTAGAAAAGAAATACATATTTATTTTAAAAATTTAAAAGGGCAATATATGGCATTAGAAATCAATACAGCGGCTCCGCTATTCAAGTCAAAGACCAATGGTGGTGGCGAAATCAGTTTGTCTGATTACAAAGGGAAATGGGTAGTGCTTTATTTTTATCCAAAAGACAATACACCCGGCTGCACAAAAGAAGCTTGCAGTTTCCGTGATAATATGGAAGATATTACCCAAATGGGTGCAGTTGTTATTGGTGTAAGCAAAGATAGCGTTGCTTCTCACGATAAATTTGTAAATAAATTTGATTTGAACTTCCAACTTGCAAGCGATGAAGACAATTCCATTTGTTTGGAATATGGCGTTTGGGTAGAAAAAGTGATGTGCGGAAGAAAAAGCATTGGAATACAGCGCAGCACTTTCATTATTGATAAAGAAGGAATAATCAGATACATTTTTCCCAAAGTGAAAGCAGAAGGGCACGCAGAAGAAGTAATTGCAAAACTGAAGGAGTTGATGTAGTTTTCAAGCTACAGATTGTTGTTCGTATGGCTGAAAAGAAATACTTAAAAGAATGTATTAGTTTTTGTCCTGCTCGTGTTTGCTAGGGTAATAATTCATAGAAAAACTAATAATAATTTCTTGTCATTCCGACCCCACCGATAAAGGAAGACCTTTATTTAAATAGAGATGACATCAATTAACCCTGTCATTCTGAAGCGCAGCGAAGAATCTCACAAGTAATTGCTACCACAGAGTTTGAGATTCTTCACTTCGTTCAGAATGACAGACAAAGGTAAAGATGTCATTGGTAACCCCCCGATAAAGGAAGACCTTTATTTAAATAGAGATGACATCAATTAACCCTGTCATTCTGAAGCGCAGCGAAGAATCTCACAAGTCACTGCTACTACAGAACTTGAGATTCCTCACTTCGTTTCGGAATGACAAGAAATGTTTATTAGGTTTTCAATAAATTATTACACTAGGAATAAATTCTTATTTTATTTACATTTACAAAATATTATCATTTTTTTTAAATTGGTAGAATGACGAAAAAATATTATATTTTTAAACAACTTAGTATAAAAAATGAAAGTCAGATTTTTTTCAAGTTTTTTTAAGAAAAACTAATGTAACAATTTTACTCTTAAAACGTATAGTAAATAAGAAAGTGATTTCTTATGTTCGATAATTTAGAATTTAAATAGATTTGAAAATAAAAAAGAAAAGATAAAAATAAAAATAGTATTAATGCGATTAAGGGTAAAATTGAGAAAACACCCTGAGGGGCTTTTAAGCCCCTTTTTTATTTTTATTATTTCTTTATTAGTTGCTATAAAAACATTATATTTGTAATTTTTAAAGATGAAAAAAATAATGAAAAGTGCAGACTATTTTATTAAGCAACTTGATTTAAAAGCACATCCCGAAGGTGGTTACTTTAATGAAACTTACAGAAGTAATGGGATAATTAAACAGGCAGCTTTACCAAACAATTTCAAATCTGACCATTGCTATTCCACATTTATTTATTTTTTACTGAAAAGTAGCCAAATCTCTAAACTTCATCGAATTAAAGCAGATGAGCAATGGCATTTTTTTGAAGGTGGAGTTTTAATTGTGGCTGCAATTACTGAAAATGGTGATTTGCTTGAATTTAAATTAGGAAGAGATTTGGAAAAAGGTGAAGTATTCAACTGCGTTGTTCCGGCTAATTCATGGTTCGGTTCCTATCCACTTGAGGAAAATTCTTTTTCTCTTGTTGGCTGCACTGTGGCTCCCGGCTTCGAATTTGAAGACTTTGAACTTGCTAATAAAGAAACACTTTTAAAAGAATATCCCCAATACAAACAAATTATTGAACGCTTAACATAGTATAAATTATGGACGTTAAAATTATATCTGTTGAAAATAATACCGGTTTAAAAAAATTTATAAATTGTCAGTGGAATTTTTATAAAGACGACAAGAACTGGGTTCCGCCAATGAAATCAGAACGAAAAAAGGTTCTTGATGTTAAAAATAATCCTTTTTACGAGCATTCTGAAATACAGCTTTTCCTTGCAGAATCGGGTAATGAAATTGTCGGAAGAATTGCTGCTATTGTGAATTATAATCATAACAAAACTCATAACGATAAAGTGGGTTTCTTCGGTTTTTTTGAAAGCATAGATAATCAAGAAGTAGCCACTGCTCTTTTCGATGCCGCTGCTGATTGGTTGCGTAAAAAAGGTATGGATGCAATACGTGGACCTGAAAATCCCTCTATGAACGATGAAATCGGCTTGCTCGTTGATGGTTTTGATTCTCCACCAGTTATTATGATGACATATAATCCTAAATATCATATTGGTTTAATTGAGAATTACGGATTTCAAAAAGCAAAAGACCTTTATGCCTATCAGTTAATTTATGGCAAGTTTCAATCTGATAAACTTTTACGTATGCAGGAAATTATTCGTAAACGCTACGATGTTACAATCAGAGAAGTAAATTTTAAAAATAAAAATCAGTTAAAGAAAGACGTTGACACCTTTAAAGATGTCTATAATGCTGCTTGGGTGCCTAATTGGGGCTTTGTAAAATGGACTGATGCAGAGATGGATTTTATTGCACAGGATTTGAAAACAGTTGCCGACCCATCGCTTGCCATTATTGCCGAATCCAAAGGAGAAATTGCCGGCTTTGCCCTTGCTTTGCCCGATATAAATCAGTGCTTGATTCATAATAAAAGTGGTTCTATGCTCGGCGCCATTTGGCATCTACTAACAAAAAAGAAGACAATCAATAACGTTAGAATTATCGCTCTCGGGATTGTTCCTAAATTTCAAAAATCCGGTATTGACTCCGTTCTTTACTACGAACTGGGAGTTAGAGGACATAAAATGGGTGCCGAGTTTGGCGAAGCTTCCTGGGTGCTTGAAGATAATGAAATGATGAATCGTGGATTAACTTCTACTATGAACGGAAAAGTTTATAAAACTTACCGTTTGTATGAAAAGAAAATTTAAATAATTGACAATTGATAATTGATAATTGACAATTATTTTTATGTCATTCATAACATTTTTTTCGTGCTGTCATTCTGAACGAAGTGAAGAATCCAGTAGTTGATAACTTTCGCAAAGTTGGGAAACTCGTGCGAAAGTGAAGAGTAAGTCATACGAACAGCAAACTGTTAGTTTGAGTGAAAAGAGAACTAACTACTGATGAAAATTATTTAACAACTTATATTTACTTTTACTAAGCAATTATGCAACTATTCGAAAATATAGATTTAGAAACCATCACTGATACAAGTTTAATTTCCAATAAAGAAGGTATTGTAAATGAACTTAATAAATTAACTGAATCTGATGATATTTACTATATTCGAAGAAATCTAAATTTTATTAAGGAATATGATATTAAAAATCAGATAGTTGATAATTATTCAAATTTCCAAAATGACATAGAACAAATTATTAAAACCTTTACGTTAGAACGAAGTAAGTATTATTTAAAACGGCTGATAAAAAGTATAGACGGAGAAAAAACTTCAAGAATAAATGATATAGATTTAAATAAATGGAAACAATACGAAGATATTATTACCGATAGTTTATGGGTTTTAGATAAAAGGGATAATGCCGGCGCTCATAATGGTAACTATTGGGGTAACTTCATCCCGCAAATACCTAATCAATTATTCAAGCGTTATACAAAAAAGGGTGATTGGATTTTAGATACTTTCCTTGGAAGTGGAACGAGCATTATAGAAGCTAAACGTTTGGGTAGAAATGCAATCGGAATTGAATTGCAGGAAAATGTTGTTCAAATAGCTAAAAATAATATTAACAAGGAATTTAATAAATATAATGTCAAATATGAAATCATTCAAAGTGATTGCACCGAATTAAACTATATAAAAGAACTGAAAAAAATCGGAATATCAAAAGTTCAATTTGTTATAATGCATCCACCATACTGGGATATTATAAAGTTTAGTGAAGATGAAAATGATTTATCAAATTGCAAGTCATTAAATGATTTTTTAAATAGCATTGGTAAATTAATTGATGCAACTACACCAATTTTAGAAAAGGGCAGATATTTAGCTTTTGTAATCGGAGATAAATACAGTGCTGGCGAATGGATTCCTCTTGGCTTTTATTGTATGCAGGAAATTCAAAAAAGAAATTATAAATTAAAATCAATTATTGTAAAAAATTTTGATGAAACCAAAGGAAAGATGAATCAGAAAGAATTATGGCGATACCGTGCTTTAGTAGGAGGGTTCTACATATTCAAACATGAATATATTTTTCTATTTAAGAAAGTGTAATATATGGAATTTATTATTTCACGGCTAACAGAAAGTTTAGCAAAGAAAATTCTTGCAAATAAAAATAATGCTATTGAGTATTTAACTAAACTAAATGAGTTTATTAATATTAATGAAATTAATGAAATATCTAAAAATACTTCCACTGAAATTATTTGGAAACTTGTTGTTAAATATTGGGATTATGAGAAAAGTAAATCCATAATTAGGAATTTGTTTACAAAAACAGATAAGTTTTTTAGAGGTAAAGAATCTGTTAATGCTATAGAACAATTACTTGGAGAATGGAAGAACCTTAATTTGGGAGATGTAGCATGGCCCTGTTCGCAAGGTGATTTTGACGGATTTGTTCAGAGAATCAACAGTTTATCTGATAGCGGATTAGTAAAAGATGAAAAAGTTAAAACTGCTGCTGTTAAATATCGCAGATTAAAAGAATTAAATACAGTTAGAAATGATTATATAGAAACGCTTATTTTTGAAAAGAATGAAAATATTGTTCCTACTTTAAACCATATCAGCGGAGTTGATTTTTTCATTAATGGTGTTTCATTTGACCAAAAAGTTTCTAAAAGTCCAACTAAACAATTTATGAAAGATTATGGTGATAACTGGAAACAATTTGCTATTCAAAATCCTTTAAAAGTAGCTGAATATTTATATAAATTTCAAGATGAAGGTAGATTTGGTGCTGACCCAAGATTATACATAGTTTATCTTGATGAAGATATTCCGGTTTTAGATTTAAAAGCCAAAATTGATGCAATTGATATAACGAAACCGTCAGAAATTACCTTTTCTTATAAGCATAAAAATGTAGGAGAAAAGCAATACAAAACAAATTGTTTCGTAATTCTATTGAGCAAATAAATCATATGTGATTCATCTACTTCACAAGTTGCATTTGGGATGTAGAGGAAAGGTTTATAATGAAAAATAATAAATAACTAAATAAATTTAAATGAATTATTTAAAATAATATTTAAAGGAGTTTTTATGGAAATTAAATACAGAGAAGTAGTAGTAGTATATCTCTTGATTTTTGTAACTTTAGGAATTTATTGGATTTATTGGTTAATCCAAACTAAAGAAGAAATTAATCAGTTTGGTGGAAATATCCCAACCGGTTGGTTGCTCATTATACCAATAGCCAATATTTACTGGCTATATCGTTATTCAGAGGCATTCTCTATTTATGTAAAAAAAGATAATAATGCAATCCTCTGGTTTATTCTGTGCTGGTTCGTTTCAATTATTATGCCGGCACTCGTTCAAACGGAATTAAACAAATACGCAAATTTTCAATAAAATTTTAGACGAAAGGTTTTAAAATGCCATTTATTTCAAATACATCAGAAGACAGGGCAGAAATGCTAAAAGCAATTGGTGTTAGCTCATTCGAAGAATTAATTAAATCTATACCTGAAGAAATTCGCTTAAAAGGGAATTTGAATTTACCTGACGCAATGTCTGAATTTGAGGTAGTAAAAGAACTTACAAATTATGCAAAAAAGAATAAGAGTGCAGATAGCTATACTTGTTTTCTCGGTGGAGGTGTGTATGACCATTTCATTCCTTCAATAGTCGGCTCTGTTTTAGAAAAGCCAGAGTTCAAAACTGCCTATACTCCTTATCAGGCGGAAGTTTCCCAAGGCACTTTGCAGGCAATGTATGAATATCAGTCAATGATTTGCCAGCTTACCGGAATGGACGTTTCAAATGCTTCAATGTATGACGGTGCTACTGCTCTTGCTGAAGCTTGTATGCTTGCTAATGCACAAAACCGCAGAACTGAATTTGCTTTTGCTGGTTCGATAAATCCGAATTTCCGCTATGTTTCTGAAACAGTTTGTCAAGGTAAAAATTTCACTTTCAAATCATATATTAATGAAGATGGAACTTGCAATCTTACTGACTTGAACAACGAAGTTAGCGATAAGACTGCTGCTGTTATTGTTCAACAGCCAAATGTTTATGGAACAATAGAAGATGTTTACGAAATCGAAAAAATTGCACATTCTAAAAAAGCATTATTCATTGTTGTTCCAGCCCCAATTTCACTTGGTGTTTTGGAAGCTCCCGGAAAATATAATGCTGACATCGTTGTTGCAGAAGGTCAATCGCTCGGTTTAAGTATGAACTATGGCGGTCCTTATCTTGGGGTTTTTGCAATTAAAAACGAATTGGTTCGTAAAATGCCGGGCAGAATTGCTGGCGTTACTCAGGATTTAGAAGGTAAAAGAGGATTTGTCCTTACTCTTCAAACAAGAGAGCAGCAAATCAAACGTGAAAAAGCAACATCAAACATTTGCTCAAACCAAGGTCTTATGATGCTTGCAGCCGGCGTTTATATGACTACTATGGGCAAGCAAGGAATAAAGGAAGTTGCAGAACGTTGCTTTGATGGGGCGCATTATCTTGCAGAGCAAATTAAAAAGTTGAACGGCTTCTCTTTGCTCAGCGATAAGCCATTCTTTATGGAATTTTTAGTAAAAACTCCAGTGCCAGCTTCAACAATCATTGAAGAAGCTGAAAAAGAAGGCATTCTTGCTGGTATTGATACTTCTCGCTTCCCAGAGTGCAAGCAAGGACTTTTAATAGCAGTTACCGAAAAACGCACTAAAGAAGAAATGGATAAATTAGTAAGCGTCTTAGCTAAATTTGCAAAGTAAATTTGGGAATTAGGAATTAGGAATTGGGAATTAGGAATTAGGAATTGGGAATTAGGATAGAAGAAGAGAAAAGTTATGTAATATTCTCCTTCCCAAGTTGAACTTGAGAAGGAGATGAAGAATGATTTCTTTTTATCACCATAAGAAATTATGGTGATACCCAAAATATTAGTATAACTCCCAAATTTATTTGGGAGTTATGTATTTATTCACCTTAAACAATTCCTCTTTCAAGAATTGAAAAAGTGTAGTTTGAACTCCTTCCCAAGTTGCACTTGGGAAGGAATATTTCTTTTCAAGCTGTGCTTTTTAGTTAAGAACAAAGAGTTAAAGCGTAGCTTTTGTGAAAGTTACATTCCCAAGTGCAACTTGGGAATGAGTGATAAAGAATTTAATTTTTATTTGTGAATAATGTAGGTTGTAGAATTATCTTGGAAAATTGAGATATTTATTTTAAAAATTTAAATTTTTTTTGTATATTTACATAATGTTCAAAAAATAAAAAAAATTATGATTGCAACAGCCAGTAATATATTAATTAAAAGAGAACCAGATAAGTTTATTCTTGAAGTACCTTACAGTGAGAATAATGAAATATTAGAAAGAATTATTGATTACTTGGAAGGTTACTTAATTTTATCTAAAAGTAAAGCAACTGAAAAGGATATTGATGATATTTCTGAAGAGATTAATAGGAGCTGGTGGGAAAAGAATAAGAAATTTATAACTCCAGCCCTTTCGTAATTAAAGAACATCTTATGCCTTGTAGTTTGTTATTTCGCAATCTTGTCATTCCGAAACGAAGTGAGGTATCTCACAACTAATTGCTAACACAGAACTTGAGATTTCTCACTTCGTTTCGAAATGACACATTATCTAGGTAATAAGCGTAATTATTCTTTACGAAGCAAATCTAATAACCTCTTTTTTTTAGTTAACTGGGGCTGGAATTCTGACTTTAGAATTGCAACAACAAAGGACATAATTTCTAATATGTTCGATTAATTCCAAATTAAATATCTTTCTATGCAAAACAACGAAAATCAAAATATAACTCCTAAACGAAGTAAGAAGCGTAAAATCCTGTATTTGCTTATTATTGCCCTGATGCTTTATTTTCTTATTTTTGATAATTATGGAATAATCAAAAGATTTTCTCTTGAAAATCAGAACGAGGAGAAAAGAGCTATGATTTATAACGAAATTAAATTAAAAGATTCTTTAAACAGAGAGATTTTTTTAATGGAATATGATACTAATAAAATCGAAAAAATAGCCCGTGAAAAATACGGTATGATTAAACCAAACGAAAAAGTTATTATTTTAAAATAAATTTAGTAAATAATCATGTTTTATATTATATTTGATTTTTTTAATTAAATATGAAATAAAATGAAAAAAATTATAATACTATTAACATTAACTCTTGCTTTTACTGCAAACATTTACAGCCAAGCCACCACAGATTCGAGCAAAATTCCACAAGACATAAGAAACAAATCAACAGTTTTCTTTGAATATTTAATGGCTGATACTGTCAGTTTTGCTTTTAGTAAATTATTGGAAGGAAGTCCAATAGCAGAGCGTTCCTCCCAATTAGATAATTTAATTGAGCAAACAAGGAAGTCTTTTAATGTATATGGAATGATTAAAGGTTATGAATTTGTTAATGCTGAAATCGTTGGAATATCTCTTGTTCGCACTCGCTATATAAGTTTGCATAAAAACTACCCTCTCCGCTGGATTTTTACTTTTTACAAAACTCCAAACAATGGTTGGATAATTATAAATGTAAAATTTGATGACTTAACCGAATATTTCTTTAAAGATGAGTAAAATAGGGGATAGGGACAGGGCTGATACGTTCTTTGAAATACTCTATTATAGCCATACGATCAACAAGTTGATAGTATGGCTATAAATTCAGAACTCCAGACTCCATAACGAAAATAAAGAAGTTAGGAGATTTGTCTCGTAAAGAACAATTACGCAAATTTTCCTAAAAAGGTGTCATTCTGAACGAAGTGAAGAATCTCAAACTCTGTGGTAGCAATGACTTGTGAGATTCTTCGCTGCGCTTCAGAATGACAGGGTTAAGTGATGTCATCTCCATTTAAATAAAGGTCTTGCTTAATCAGGGGGCTCAGAATGACAAGCATGCGAAAAAAGAAACTACAAGGCGCAAAGAGTTCTGAAATAACTTAAACTACTTTTAATTTCCACTTTCCTTTTTTGAACACAATAAAAGCAATGATTGTCAAAATTGATTCTGAAAACACAATAGCATAGTAAATGCCGGATTCTTTAAAATCAAAAGTAATTGCTAGTAAATATGCAAGGGGTATTTCCAATAGCCAGAAAGCAAAGAGTGTAATGTAAGTTGGAGTAAGAGTATCGCCGGCTCCATTAATTGAGTTCATCATCACCATTCCAATTCCATACATAATCATACCATAACTTACAATTTTTAGGCAATTTGTTGCATTCTCAACTATTAGTGGGTCACTTGTTAAAAGTTTCACCCAAAATTCTGGTATAACTACAAAAAGAATTGCCACTATAGCGAAAAAAATGAAGTTATATTTTGCAGCGAGCATTGCTGACTTTTCAGCTCTTTGGGGATTTTTTGCGCCCAGATTTTGCCCTACTAAAGTTGAAGCAGCATTAGCTAAACCAGCCATAGGCAGTAAAGTAAAAAGGATTATTCTAATACCAATAGTGTAGCCCGCAACTACTTCACTGCCGAAAGTAGCTGCTATTCTCATAAGTCCAATCCAACTTGAAGTAGCAATTATGTTTTGTCCTATGCTTCCGAGCGATAGCTTTAAAATCTGAAAAATTACCTTAAAGTCTATTTTTAAAGAATTTAAATTTAATTTGACCCGATATTTGCCGGAAAACAGCAGATAAATCTGAAAAAGGACTGCAATTCCCCGTCCTATGTTAGTAGCTATCGCAGCACCAGTTATCCCGAGTTCCGGAAAAGGTCCCCAGCCAAAAATAAGACAAGGGTCAAGAATTATATTGATAATATTGGCAAGCCACAAAACTTTCATTGATAAAGCGGCATCGCCTGAGCTGCGGATAATTGCATTTATTATGAAAAGCAACATAATGGTAATATTGCCACTTAACATAATAAAGGTATAGCCGGAATACTCACTTATTAAATAACTATTCGCTCCCATAAGGACGAGCAAATTGTTAGAATAAATTATACCAAAAAAAGAAATAATGATTGATAAAAATAAACCAGTTAGAATTGCCTGAAATGCAGCAATAGATGCTTCTTTTGCGTTATTTTCCCCGATTCTTCTCGCAACTAAGGCAGTAGCAGCGGTCGCTATTCCGAAAGATATTGCATATATTATTGTAAGCAATGATTCAGTAAAACCAACAATTGCAACAGCACCAGCACTGATTTTAGAAACAAAAAAGATATCAACTATTGCAAACACTGATTCCATCAGCATTTCCAATATCATTGGGATTGAGAGAAGGAATATAGAGCGATTGATTTTTTCTTTTGTGTAATCAACTTCTTTTCCTGCAAGTGCATCTTTCAAATCAATTAATAATCTTTGATAGCTGCCTTGCAACTGATTACCAAATAAGTTTAATATATTCGATTTTTTATTATATTCAGCCATTTTAATTTATGCCTTTCATTCAATTTGTTTAAAATATTCGACCTGTCCGACCTAAAAGCATTAAAAATCATAATTGGTGTTGTTACAACAACAGCTGTGGCTAAAATTTGAGTTTTCATTTTACTTCTCCTAATATAAATAATAAAAAATTAATTAAAATAAATATGCGTGAAATCAGGGCTTAAAATCTTAAAAACTTCTGACTTCGCCAGAATTAAAAAGTAACGGTAATATTTTTTAAAGTTATTTTCATTTTTACTTGGTAGCAAAATTAAATAAATATTCTTTTTTATTCAATACTTTTTATTCAAATACTTGTAAAGTTATTCTTTAAATGAAAAAATTTAGAGGAGTTAGGGCTAAAAGATAATTAGTGTGAAAAATATTTTACAAAAAAAGACCTCCTTTTATTCAAAGGAGGTCTTTTAAATAATTTATATTTTAAATTATTATCTTGAAATGACCAATTGTTTGGTTTCGTTATATGGTCCCGATTCGAACTTATAAAGATAAGTGCCGTTTGAAAGACCAAGCTCGTCTATGTTGAGTATTAAATTGTAATCACCAGGTTTCAATACTTCATTTACAAAAGTCATTACTTTTTGTCCGTTGGTATTGTATAAGCTGATTACTGTCTGTGCTTCCAAGCCAACTGAATAATCTATTGATGTTGTATTTACTGCTGGGTTCGGTGCAGGATTAGATATTGAATACTCTACTCCTGATAAGCGTATTAAACGCAAGGTATTAACGCAAACTGGTGCGATTTGAATGTCGCCCGGTATGCTGTCTATCAAAACGTAAGGTCTGTTTTGGGTTAAGCCACAAGGAACAGGAATTACATTGTTATTTGATGATAAGTATGTATTCATTGTAAATTTGAATAATGTTCCGTTGCCTGTAAGTGGAGTAGAGCCACTCATCTTGACTTCTAATGTATTTCTGTCAATAATTTTCACGCCTTCACATTGCCAGCCAGCTGTAATGGTGCCAGTCGTTATAATATCAACGCAACCATTTTCTACTTCAGGGAATATTTCTACTTCCGGATTATTATTTGTCTTGAAATAAACATAAGCTGTAAATGAAGTTATATCTCCAACTTCAAGTGGTTTCGATTCATTTGAACGATAATTTACATCTATTTCAATCTTATCACCCGGATTGGACTTATAACCCTTTGGTATTTCAACAACTGTTCTCAAAACCATTGCGTAACCAGTAATTTCAGAAATTTCATTTCCAACTGATGTTACGTATTCTAGATTAATAGAATGAATAGTTTCATCGCGTTCTTCAACTGGAGTGAATGTAACATCAACTGTCAGTATAGCTCCGGGCTGAAGTTCAAAAGGAGCATTATCGTTATTGACAAGTCCGTCTTCAGTATGCCAGCCGGTAATAACAAATTCTTCCAAATCAATACTATGACCACTTGTTGCGATTTTGCTGTCCTGTATATTTCGTGTAATTGTGATTGGTTCCGAGCCATTGTTTTGGAGTGTTACAGAGCCGGTTCTTGAAGTATGAATGAATATTTTTTCAAAAGTATAATCTGTTGCAGCTATTCCTTGTAAAAATCCTCTGCCGATAAGTTCGCCGATATGGTCTTCAGTGGCAGGAGCATCACTTTTTGCAATTAAATTTGCAGTGTGGTCGCCGGGATGCATTGCAGTAAAGGTAATAGGTACTTCAATATTTTCTCCAATTGGAATGACAATCGGGAATGGATGGTCATTAAGCCATTGTGGTTTAATTTTGAACGCATTTGCATCTTCGCCTTCTATAGTTAAATTGGATATAGTCAGGTTCATTGCAAATTCTGGATTAATATTATTGTGAAAGACAGTTCCATTACCATCTTTTGTATTACCAACCAATATTTTTTCACCGTAATCGTATCCATCAACTCTTATATGTGGACGTAATCCAACGCCGATTAATCTTGCAGTTACTTCTTTTTCAATACCGCTAAAGGAAGTTTTAAGTTTAATTTCTTTATCATAAACAGCTTCGTCTTTTGGAGCAAAGTAAGTAGTGAGTTCTACAGGTACGCCTGGTTGAAGTTTAAATGGAATGTCAGAATCAATTCTGAAAATACCATCTTCATTATCTGCAATTGTTAGGGATTCTACATTTACTTCATCGCTTCCGGTGCAGCTAATAATGACTTTTCCTTCGTATTCTTTTGGGTCGGCAAATTCGTCAATAACGCGTCTTCTACCCCAGTCATAACCTTCGATTACTGGACTTGCGTCTATACCGATGCCAGTCCAATCTGAATAAAGCTTATCGCGTGTAGCATTGCTTGTGAATACTGCTCTGTCCGTATGCTGGACATCAGCAACATCTGGTTTGTAATAAACTGAAAATTCAATTGATTCGCCAGCCGGAATTGAAACAGGTAGATTCAAACGTTCAACTCTTGTGAAGTGAACTTTGTCGTTCCATTCAATAGTATAAATGTCGACATCAGTATTTGAAGTATTTTTAATTTCTACGTTCTTCATTCTTTCCTGATTAATAGGAACTTTCCCCCAGTCGGCATCATAAATATACACAACTGGTTCGCCAGTTCTGAACTGTAAGCCGACAAGTGTTTGCTCGTAGCAGGTAAGAGTTGCAATAACAGAGTCTCTGACTGCCTGATTAGTAACCTGAGTAGCATTGGCGCATACTTCGATGATCTTTTCTTCGTTTGGCTCAAGAGTGAAAGGAACCTGAGCATTAATAGTAAATTCGCTTCTGCCAAATTTTAAGTAAAGATTATGGACGGTCATAGGTGCGGTGCCGGGATTTTTTATAACGAAGTTTTTGCAAATAGTTTGCGGTGGAATCATAAGTCCGTAGTCAATACCTGTAATATCAACACCAATTTTTTCCGGGACGTATTTAATTTCTCTTCTGATAAATTTACCTGATTTAGATAAAATATTTAAAACTGCAAGAGCAGAATCGCCGGGATTGATAATATCAATTGTGAAATTATAGGTAGTATCTCCGATTTCAAAGTCTTCATCTTTATTAAAATGGTAATTAGCAGATTCAGAATCTCTGAAAATGACGCTGAAAATACCGGCGCAGGTGGTATCCTTTTGTAAATCTATAGCTTTAACCACACCATCAATTTCGCCGCAATCAATATTATCTACAACGAAAATAGAGTCGTTGCAATCATCAGCGTAGTTTATACCAATCGGATAGCCATAAGCAAAACCGTCTTTAGAACCATCCCAGTTTCCATAAGCGTAGCCGGCAAATCTTGCATTTTTATCTGTAGCTTCTAAGTAATGGTTGCCAGAAGCAATATTTTGAACTAAATGGCTAAAAGGAGTACCAAGAATTGGTTTTATTGCATTACCAAATCTTGAAGTAATAGATTGATTGTCATAAACAATTTTGTTAGCATCATCTGTTCTAAAAGTAAGATATAAAAAGTTATCCATAGCAGCAGGTACTCTAAAAGAAGCAAAACTGCACCATCTTTCGATTGGAGAAAGTGCAAACATCATTCCTTGTCCGTTTCTGCTTGGATTTTGTGGGTCGTCTCCGGGTTTGGTTAGAACTGGAGGTATGTTTGAAACCCAAGATTTTCCATACTGACCAACTAATACTTTATTATTAGATTTATAATATGCAGCAACTTCCTGATTTAAAATATCAAACCATTGTCCTTTTTTTAGCACTGGACTAATCTGCATTAAACTTGAGCCGTCCTGACGCATTTGATAAATAATAGTATTGTCTCGAGTAGCAACAAAACGAATGATATCACCTTTATCATCTGCAATGAGATGATAGACGTATCTGTCTAAATATTTTAATGGCGCTGAAACATATTCTTTGCCAAGTAGTTCAACAGGCCACATCATATCAACAAGCATATTACGAACAAAGTCAGCTTTAATTCCAAACATAGTTCCGGTATATTTGGGGAAACATCCTTTTGTATGTCCGGAAATTACAGCTACAGGTTTTGATGCAATGATTTGAGTTCCAGACATATCTGTTGCCCAATCCTGATTAAGAGCTGGGAAAATTTTTGTTTTTATAGCAAAGGTTTGTCCTTTATTTAAAGATACTCTACCTATTTGTCCGGGTTTAATTCCTTTTTCTGTTTCAACTGTTGGAATATATTGGACTTCAGTGTTGTTTTCAGTTGCACAAATTACAATTTGTCCGGGTTTATATTCCATATTGTTGGCATGCATTTTTACATAATCCTGAAACATATTCAAAGTAAAATACTCTTTTCCGAGCCATTCTACTGGAATTACCCGATATGCTTCTCCAGACCACATATATGCAACAAAAACCCCAACTGATATAGGGTCATCAGCAAAAATATGCACACCAAAATTCTTTGCAACTTCGCTTTCTCGGTTTTCTAAGTTATCAGGTAAGCTAATTATTGTAATATCATTTTTTCTTATTGCAACTGTTTGTGGTTGCAAATTGCCGTCTAACGCTTCAACTGTTGCTTTTGTATCAACTTTTGAAGAAATCCATAATTCGATAGGATAAATACCCCATCGGACATACTCATCTGAACTCTTCATACAATGAGGAAGTCCAAACCAATATTCTTTTCCTTCTGCAATTTCATTACCAGTAAACTGGGAAAAAGCTGAATATACTGAAGATATAAGAATAATAAAGAAAACTAATAATGTAGTAGAAAATTTGCTTTTCATTACAGTATCTCCCTGTTATAAAATTAGTGTGTTATATGTTTAATTTTTTTAGACATATTTTTGTAAATTATTTTGAAACAATACAACTTACAAAAATAATTTAAACAAAACAATAAAAAAATGAAAAAAAAATGAATTTTTTAAAAATATTTTTTTCCTATATAAATCTTTCACAAGTTGCACTTGGGAAAGAGAATCAAAAGTCTTATCCGAGTAATCGGAAATCCACAATTAAAGTGGTTTATAGCTACCCGTTTTCACTGGTATGACGCTTTCCTATTATTTTCATATCTATTCATCCGATGACTTTCCAGTCATCGGATGAATTTTTAAGGTTAAATGATTATCTTGAAATAACCAATTGTTTGGTTTCGTTATATGGTCCCGATTCGAACTTATAAAGATAAGTGCCGTTTGAAAGACCAAGCTCGTCTATGTTGAGTATTAAATTGTAATCACCAGGTTTCAATACTTCATTTACAAAAGTCATTACTTTTTGTCCGTTGGTATTGTATAAGCTGATTACTGTCTGTGCTTCCAAGCCAACTGAATAATCTATTGATGTTGTATTTACTGCTGGGTTCGGTGCAGGATTAGATATTGAATACTCTACTCCTGATAAGCGTATTAAACGCAATGTGTTTACGCAAACTGGTGCGATTTGAATATCGCCCGGTATGCTGTCTATCAAGACATAAGGTCTGTTCTGGGTTAAGCCACAAGGTAACGGAATTACGTCATTATTCGACGACAAATATGTATTCATAGTAAATTTAAACAATGTTCCATTGCCTGTAAGTGGAGTTGAGCCACTCATCTTGACTTCCAATGTTTTTCTGTCAATAATTTTCACGCCTTCACACTGCCAGCCAGCTGTAATGGTGCCAGTCGTTATAATATCAACGCAACCATTTTCTACTTCTGGGAATATTTCTACTTCTGGATTATTATTTGTCTTGAAATAAACATAAGCGGTAAATGAAGTTATATCTCCAGATTCAAGTGGTTTTGTTTCATTTGAGCGGTAGTTCACATCTATTTCAATCTTATCACCCGGATTGGATTTATAACCCTTTGGTATTTCAACAACTGTTCTTAAAACCATTGCGTAACCAGTTATTTCAGAAATCTCATTTCCAACTGAAGTAATGTATTCGATATTAATAGAATGTATTGTTTCATCGCGTTCTTCCAATGGTGTAAATGTAACCTCAACGGTTAATATAGCGCCGGGCTGGAGTTCAAAAGGTGCTGCATTGTTATTAATCAGTCCGTCTTCAGTATGCCAGCCGGTTATAACAAACTCTTCCAAATCAATACTATGTCCGCTTGTTGCTATTTTGCTTTCCTGTATGTTCCTAGTAATTGTGATTGGTTCTGAACCATTGTTTTGGAGTGTAACAGAGCCGGTGCTTGAAGTATGAATGAATATTTTTTCAAATGGATAATCGGTTGCAGCTATTTCTTGTGTAAATCCTCTGCCGATAAGTTCGCCGATATGGTCTTCAGCAGCAGGAGCATCGCTTTTTGCAATTAAATTTGCAGTGTGGTCGCCGGGATGCATTGCAGTAAAGGTTATAGGTACTTCGATATTTTCTCCAATTGGAATGACTATTGGATAAGGATTGTCATTAAGCCATTGAGGTTCAATTTTGAATGCATTTGCATCATCGCCATCTATAGTTAAATTGGATATGGTCAGGTTCATAGCAAATTCGGGATTAATATTGTTATGAAATACAGTGCCATTGCCATCTTTTGATTCACCAACCAATATTTTTTCACCGTAATCGTACCCATCAACTCTTATATGTGGACGCAATCCAACGCCGATTAATCTTGCTGTTACTTCTTTTTGAATATTGCTAAATGTCGTAATCAGTTTAATTTCTCTGTCATAAACAGCTTCGTCTTTTGGAGCAAAGTAAGTAGTGAGTTCTACAGGTGCACCAGGTTGAAGTTTAAATGGAATGTCAGATGCAATTCGGAAAATACTATCTTCATTATCTGCAATTGTAAGAGATTCTACGCTAACTTCATCACTTCCGGTGCAACTTATAATTACTTTTCCTTCGTATTCATCTGTGCCTGCAAATTCGTCAATAACACGTTTTCTACCCCAGTCGTGACCTTCAATTACTGGATTTGCGTCTATACCAATACCAGTCCAATCTGAATAAAGCTTATCGCGTGTAGCATTGCTTGTGAATACTGCTCTGTCCGTATGCTGGACATCAGCAACATCTGGTTTGTAATAAACTGAAAATTCAATTGATTCGCCAGCCGGAATTGATAAAGGTAGATTCAAACGTTCAACTCTTGTAAAGTGAACTTTGTCGTTCCATTCAATAGTATAAATATCGACATCTGTATTTGAAGTATTTTTGATTTCGACATTCTTCATTCTTTCCTGATTAATAGGAACTTTCCCCCAGTTAGCATCGTAAATATACACAACTGGTTCGCCAGTTCTGAACTGCAAACCGACTAAAGTTTGCTCGTAGCAGGTAAGAACAGCAATAACAGAATCTCTTACTGCCTGGTTAGTAACCTGAGTAGCATTGGCGCATACTTCGATAATCTTTTCTTCGTTTGGCTCAAGAGTGAAAGGCAACTCAGCATTAATAGTAAATTCACTTCTACCGTGTTTTAAGTATAGATTATGGACGGTCATCGGGGTGGTGCCTGGATTTTTTATAACGAAGTTTTTGCAAATAGTTTGCGGTGGAATCATCAGTCCATAGTCAATTCCTGTAATATCAACGCCGATTTTTTCCGGGACGTATTTAATTTCTCTTCTAATAAATTTACCTGATTTAGAAAAAATATTTAAAACAGCGAGAGCAGAATCATTTGGGTTAATAATATCAATAGAAAAATTATAATTAGTATCGCCAACTTTAAATTTTTCATCATTTATAAAAGTGTAATTAAAGGATTCAGTTTTTCTAAAAATAACGCTGTAAATACAGGCGCAGGTAGTATCAGCTTGTAAATCAACGGCTTTAACCACACCTTCAATATCTCCGCAATCAATATTATCAACGACATAAATAGAATCATTGCAATCATCTGCATAGTTAATACCAATAGGATACCCGTAGGCGAAACCGTCTTTATGTGCATCCCAATTCCCATAAGCATAGCCGGCAAATCTTACATTTTTATCAGATGTCTTTATTGTGTGGTTACCTGCAGAAATATTTTGAACTAAATAGCTATAAGGAGTACCATTTATCTGTATAATTGCGTTACCATAAATAGATGAAATTGTTTTATTATTAAATAGAATTTTATCTGCATCATCAGTATTAAAGGTAAGATAAACGAAGTTATCCATTTCGGCTGGAGAACGAAAAGCCGCATAGGAGCACCATCTGTTAATCGGAGCGAGGACAAGTAGCATTCCTTGACCGCATTTAGAAGGATGCTGTGGGTCATCATTAGGTTTAACAATTGGAATAATGCCATAAGCCCATCCTTTACCATATTGCCCTACAAGAACTTTTTTATTTGACTTATAATAGGCAGCAAGTTCCTGACACAAAATATCGAACCACTGACCTTTATTAATTACAGGGCTAATTTGCATAAGTCCAGAGCCATCTTGTCGCATTTGGTAAATAATAGTATTGTCTTCGGTGGCTACAAATCGGATTATATCACCTCTATCATCTGGTAAATTACCATAAGGTGTTCTTCCTATATATTTAATAGGTGCTGAAATATATTCAGTTCCAAGGAACTCAACAGGCCACATCATATCAACGAGCATATTGCGAAGGAAATCTGCATTAGTGCCAGTTGTGGTTACTGGAAATCTTGGGAAAGCACCCTTTGTGTGTCCGGATATGACTGCAATCGGTTTTGATGCGATAATCTGGGTTCCAGTCAAGTCAGAAGCCCAATCTTGATTTAATGATGGTAATGCCTTCGTTCTTATTGAAAAAGTTTGTCCTTTGTTTAAGGTAACTCTACCTAACTGACCGGGTTGAATTCCTTTTTCTGTTTCTACTGTCGGTATATACTGGACTTCAGTATTACTTTCAGTTGCACAGATTACTATTTGTCCCGGTTTATAGCCAGTTGTTCCATCAGCCATCCTAACCTGGTCTAAATACATATTTAATGTAAAATAATTTTTACCAAGCCATTCCACTGGTATTACCCGAAATGCTTCTCCAGATTTTCTATAAGCTACAAAAACACCAACTGATATTGGGTCTTCTGAATAAATGTGAATTCCATAGTTCTTGACAACTTCACTTTCTTTATTCTCTAAATTATCAGGTAAACTTACAATTGTAATGTCATCTTTACGGATAGCTACAGTTTGAACGGGTAAATCTCCGTCAATACTTTCAATCGTTGCTTTTGTGTCAACTTTTGATGATATCCAAAGTTCGATAGGATAAAGTCCCCATCTTATTTGTTCGTCTGCGCTTTTCATACAATGTGGCAGTCCAAACCAATATTCCTTTCCTTCTGATATTTCATTATTATTTATTTGGGAATAAGAAAAATTAATAAAAGAAAAAAAGGATATTATAAAAATAATAAATCTGTGAAAACAATTACTTCTCATTTCAAGCATCTCCTATATTGTTAAATATTTATATTACTAAGGATTATTTGCTTCGCTTTTTCTGAAATACTTCTTTCCTGATTCTAATAATATCACAATTTACAAAATATTTTTAAATAAACAAAAAAAAACTCCTTTTTTTTAAAAAAAAGGAGTTTTTTTTGCTATTTTTTAGGTATAAAAATTTGTCATTCTTCGCTTACTAATGACATCTTTAGATTTGTCTGTCATTTTGAGTGGAGCGAAGAATCTCAAACTTGTGTTATCAATGACTTGTGA
Organism: uncultured Hyphomicrobiales bacterium; assembly: GCA_964499465.1. Lineage (GTDB taxonomy): Bacteria > Bacteroidota > Ignavibacteria > Kapaibacteriales > UBA2268 > JAAYJM01. Next base: position 130 of record CAZCLJ010000018.1, on the reverse strand, counting down.
GATTCTTCGCTGCGCTTCAGAATGACAGACTAAATTGAATTATAAGAACTTCCCTAAAATTATTATCTTGAAATGACCAATTGTTTGGTTTCGTTATATGGTCCCGATTCGAACTTATAAAGATAAGTGC
>CAZCLJ010000017.1:0-30661 GCA_964499465.1 uncultured Hyphomicrobiales bacterium | reverse complement strand
GATTTCTCACTTCGTTTCGAAATGACAAGACTGCGAAATAGCAAACTACGAGGGGGCAGGAGTTCTGATATTACCAAGTTGTTCATTTCGACTACGCTAAATAACCGATAGCTGATAGCCGTCTGCTGTCAGCTAAAAGCCAATCTGTCATCTTAAGAGTGTCAATATGGCACTCTTATTCTTATGATTTTGTCATAATGGCATTTTTTAAGCATAATTTACAAAAAAAACGCTTTGGCACAGTTTTTCTAAGAGTGTATATTAAGTTGTTAAATTTGTGAAAAATTTAAATAAAATTGAAAGGAGCTTTAAAATGACACTATTAAGATTTAACCCAGCAAGAGGATTCGAGAGCATCTCTCGTAGAATGGGCGAGTTTATGAACGAACTCGATAAAGGCATCAGCTTTGAAATGGGCGGTTTCACACCCAGAGCAGACATAACAGAAGATGAATTAAATATTTTCTTCCACCTTGAGCTGCCCGGAATGTGCAAAGAATGTGTTAAGATTTCTGTAAACGAAGACAGAATCCTTACAATCAAAGGTGAAAAGAAACGCAAGGAAGTATCTGAAGATAAAAACTATATCCGCAATGAAAGAGTTTTTGGAGAGTTCAGCCGCTCATTCGTTTTGCCAGAAAATATTGATTATGAAAAAATTGCAGCTAAATTTGAAAACGGCGTTCTTGAATTAGCAATTCCAAAGAAAGAACCCGAAAAGCCAAAAGAAATCAATATCGACATTGCATAATTTGAATTTGTCCATCTCCTTCCCAATTTGAACTTGGGAAGGAGAAGAAACATACGAAATGTGTTTTTTATTGCAATTTTAATTACATCAATAAAGAAAGAATTTTAATAAATTATCCCCCGCTGGCGTGGGCAGGGCAGATACGTTCTTTGAATCCACTTGTCTTATTCCCCTCTCAAGAGGGGAATTAGAATTGTGGTATAAAATAAAAGAACGTATCAGCCCTGGGACGGGGGATAAAGATTTCATTGGTAAGCGTAATGAAGAATGACAATTTTAAAACTAATCATAAAAATCGTGTTATTCTGACAGCAGTCAAAATAAAGATAATCAAATTTTCTTATTCCCCTCCCAATGCTAATGATTATGGACAATTTTTAAAGGGAATAAAAAAAGATACAGTTTCTTGAAAATTTATTCCGTAGGAATTATATATTTGTAACAAGAATAATCCTTGACTGTGCTTATCCCGTAGGGATTATATGTTAAAAAAGCAATTAAATATTTAATTCCTACGGAATAAAAAGACACTAAAAAAGCATTGTTACAAATATTTTATCCCTAACGGGATAAGTAGAATAGCAGAACTTTTAAAGATGTTTATAATCGTTAGTTCAAGAAGAGAATTAAAAAAGGAAAAAAAAATCTTACTTCTATCAGAATAACACAAATAGAAAATTTTAATAAATAATAAATAAAAGGAGAAAATTATGGCATACATTCAATTCAATCCAGCAAAAGAATTTGAAAATTTGACAAAGGAATTTAACCAAATTCTTAAAAACGTAACAGCACCAGAGAATATGCCCCGCATTAGCTTTCAAAAGTTTAATCCGCGAGTTGACATTCTCGAAGATAACGCAAATGTTTACTTTGAAATCGAATTGGCTGGCGTCCCAAAAGACAAGGTTTCGGTTACTGTAAATGATGATAACATAATCACAATCAAAGGTGTAAAGGAATTTGAAAAGAAAGATGAAGTAAAAGTCTGCTGCAAGAGCGAAAGGGCTTACGGCGAATTTACCCGCTCTTTCCAGTTGCCAGGTAACACGGACAATTCTAAAATCGAAGCAAAATATGAAAATGGTATTCTGTTTCTTACAATCCCAAAGATAGAACCAGTTAAACCAAAAGAACAAACAATCACAATAAATTAAGAGAGGCAAAAATGGGAAAAATTATTGGTATTGACCTTGGAACAACAAACTCAGTAGTTGCAGTAATGGAGGGTGCGTCTCCAACAGTCATCGCGAACAGTGAGGGCTACCGCACCACTCCTTCAATGGTCGCTTTTACAAAAAATGACGAAAGAATCGTTGGCGAAGCTGCTAAAAGACAAGCCGTTACTAATCCACACAAGACGATTTACTCAATAAAACGATTTATGGGTAGGAGATTAGACGAAATTGGGGAAGAAACAAAATTAGTACCTTTTAAAGTGCAGCCATCAACTGATGGAAATTCTGTGCGATTAGATATTGACGGCAAACTTTATTCACCTCCGGAAATTTCCGCAATGGTTCTGCAAAAGATGAAGCAGACCGCTGAAGATTATCTCGGACAAAAAGTAACCGAAGCTGTGATTACTGTTCCAGCTTATTTTAACGATGCCCAGCGTCAGGCAACAAAAGATGCCGGCGAAATTGCAGGGCTTACCGTTAAAAGAATTATTAACGAACCAACCGCTGCTGCTCTTGCTTACGGTTTGGATAAAAAAGGTAAAAACCTTACTGTAGCTGTTTATGACTTGGGTGGTGGTACTTTCGATATTTCCATTCTGGAAATTGGTGAAGGCGTTTTTGAAGTAAAGTCAACTAATGGCGATACCCACCTTGGTGGCGATAACTTCGACCAACGTTTAATAGAATTTTTTGCTGATGAGTTCAAAAAGCAGGAAGGCGTTGATTTACGCAAAGATGCAATGGCACTTCAAAGATTGCGAGAAGCTGCTGAAAAAGCAAAAATTGAACTTTCTCAAAAATTGCAGGCAGACGTTAGCTTGCCATTTATCACTGCTACTCAAGATGGACCAAAGCACTTGAATATGCAAATTACACGTGCAAAATTTGAGAGTTTATGTTCTGATTTGTTCGATAAAACATTAGGACCAGTCGAAAGAGCTTTAACCGATGCAAAAATAACTCCGGCTCAAATTGACGAAGTTATTTTGGTTGGTGGTTCAATTCGTATTCCAAAAATTCAGGAATTAGTCCGCAACTACTTTGGTAAAGAACCTTCAAAAGGTGTAAATCCGGACGAAGTAGTGGCTGTCGGTGCTGCTATTCAGGGTGGTGTGCTTTCCGGCGATGTAACAGATGTGCTTTTGCTTGACGTTACCCCGCTTACGCTCGGTATCGAAACACTTGGTGGCGTTATGACCCCTATGATTCCAGCGAACACTACTATTCCAACACGTAAGACTGAAATCTTTTCGACTGCTGCAGATAGTCAGACTTCCGTTGAAATTCACGTTTTGCAAGGAGAACGCCCGATGGCACGTGATAACCGCTCGCTTGGCAGATTCCACCTCGACGGAATTCCACCGGCACCACGCGGTATTCCACAAGTTGAAGTTACTTTCGATATCGATGCAAACGGTATTCTGGGCGTTGCTGCTAAAGACAAAGCAACAAACAAAGAGCAGAATATTAGAATTGAAGCTTCAAGCGGACTTGCTAAAGACGAAATCGAAAAAATGAAGAATGAAGCCCAAGCAAACGCTGCAGAAGATAAGAAACGCAAAGAGGAAATTGATAACAGAAATCAAGCTGATTCTTTGGTTTATTCTACAGAAAAGCAACTTAAGGATTTAGGCGATAAACTTCCGGCAGATATGAAAGATAAAATTGTTGAAGCAAAGGAACGCCTTGAAAATGCAATAAAAAGCAATGCAGCAGACATCCGCCCCGCAATGGATGCTTTGAATCAGGTTTGGAGTGATGCAAGCACAAAAATGTATCAGCAAGCTGGTCCTACTCCAGACCCAACTGCTAATGCAGGTCAGCAGCAGAGCGAACAAACAAATCAGCCCAATAGCGGAGTTGAAGACGCAGACTACACGATTGTTGATGATAAATAGCTTTTAGCAGTCGGCTCTGTCGGCTTTCGGCTATTTTATTAAGAATAAGAGCAGTATAGTTCAAAAGGGCTATGCTGCTTTTTTAATAATTTTATGAACAATTTTTCTAGTTATTCTATTTATTTTATAATGTGTAACAAAATTCTTTTTACCCATTCGTCAGAATAACAGAAAGGTATAAATATTATAATCATTATAATATCAGTTATTTAAGACAACAAAGAAAGTTGAGTATATAATTTTCTTTTTTCTTACATTTGTATTTTGAATGCTGTATTAACAATAATAAGTTATATTGATTATGATTGGATATTCGCTTGAAAAAAGACTGGAACAACTGAACAGGTTAAAAACATTTTTTTCAGCGACTATCTCAATATTAAAAATAATACTGAGTGTTAGATGATAAAAAAAAATACACTATCAAGTGAAAATCCATTACTTGTGTTTATAAGTAGTGTAATGAACTATGAATTACAGGAAGCAAGGGATATTGTCAAAGATACTTTAGAATCTTATTCATTTTTTAAGTCTTGGTTGTTTGAATATACACCTGCAAGCCCTACTGCCGTTGATAAAACCTATTTACAAAAAGTGAAGGATGCTGATTATGTAATTTGGTTAATCGGTTCTCATACAACTGACCCTGTCGCAAACGAGATAAAAAAATGCCTCGAAAATTATAAGGATAATCTTTTTGTTTTTAAACTTCCTTCATATCAAAGTAGCGAATTAACAAAAGAGATTCTTGATTTAATTGGTACAAAAGTAAAGTGGAAAGAAGTAGATTCATTAGCAGTACTAAAAGAAGAAATAAATTTGGCTATCGGTGATGATATAATCAAGGCTATTAGAAATAAAAACTCTTTTTCTGAAATAGGATATGATGAAATTTTAAACGAAAAAATAAAACTAACTAAAGAAGAGATAATAAGAAAATGGGATATATATGGTTTATCTTATGAGAAAGCTGAGATATTTTATAATGATTCTACAGTAGGTGTTGTTAGAGAAGAATATTTGCCAAATGCTGAGAAACCTGTTAGTATTTTGTTAGGTGATTTTGGGTCTGGTAAAACATTAATAGCACTAAGATATTTTTATCAAGAATTGCTAAATTTAATCGAAAACAAAAAACATCCAGTTCCTTTATTTTTTAAAGCAAATTATTTTTCAATGCTAAATTTGAAAAATGCTGTTGATATAGAAAAATCTAAATACAAAGAATTTAAACATTATGGTACAACAATTATTATTGATGGGTTAAATGAAATTTCTGGCAAAACTGCCAAGTCTCTATTAGAAGAATGTTATTCGATTTCAAGAGTTGACAAAACTGTCAAGATTCTCATTACAGCTAGAAATTTACCAACTTTATTCAATAAAAAAGATACAGTTAATATTGAACTATTGAGCAATAGAGAAATTGGTAATATATTCGATATAATTAGCGGAACGAACTATCAAGTTAAACAATTTGGTACCACTATGAATTTTGACAGAAACTGGTCTTTTTCAATAAAAGAAGCTATTAAAAGACCTTTGTTTGCAATATTATTGGCTAATTACATAGAACAGAATAAAGATTATTATAAAGTTTCAATTATAGAAATTATTGAAAAACTGATTAGACAATTACTTATTAAAGATGACTTTGATACTGAAATAGAAAATTTATTAATTGAATTGGCAGTAAAGTTAATAGAAAAACCTAATAAAAGAATTAATGAAAACGATTTAAATTTATCTCATACTGAATTATTAGCTATACAACGTTCACACTTCATACATTATGAAAATAAGTATTTGTCTTTTAAATTAAGTCTTTTCCTTGAATGGTTTGCTTGTCAGAAACTTTTAAAAGATGATAACTTTATCAATCAAGTTATTATGAATTCTGCTGATTTGGAAAATTGGCGGTTCATCTTTGCACTTTTAATAACAACTACCTCATTTGAAAAAGCTACTATCTTGTTGAAACCAATTATTGAGAAATATCCTTCTTTTGCTGGTAGTCTCATCTCTGAAAGTCTTGATAAAACTACTTTAACTGATTCATATCATTATACCGAAGAAATTGTTAATAAGCAAATTGAATATACTTTTCAAGAATGGATTAAAGTGTTGAATACTGAATTAAGTTCTATAATAGCACCTGTGAAAGAAAATGGAGAGTTAAGGCAATATGAAATAAAAATTGAGGACAAACAATTCAAATTAATCTGGTTTCGAGATGACAGATTGGTTTTAAATGACAAAAATGAAATGTTAAATAGGCATATACTTAGTTTAAAACCAGAAAGCATTATTTCTGTTTCAATGAATAAAATTTCAAATAAACCAGATGCATGGATTTGGTTTTTTTCTTTTGATTATTTAAGAGATAAATTGGAAAAAAGTCTTAAAGAAGAATTGTTTTATATGGATGATGGAATTTTGTATGAAGAAAAGATATGGACTTCTGCAATAGCATTAAGTAAATTACGTAATAGCCAGGAGCCAGTTCCTTTATCACTTATTGAGGCACGATACCCCCAAGGTATGTTTGGCCGCTTAAGCACTACTATTTTTAATAAGAGAAGAAAAATAGATTTGACATGGTTTAGAGATAAGATACAAATTATTAAAAATAATAAATTTATTGAAATTTCAGATCCTCATCCTCTACCAGTTCAAATTCAAGAAGAAATCGAAAGGCCAAAGGAATATTTTAAGAATTTTAGCTCCGATGAACTATTTAATAGGATTACTCATATTTTTCAAACAGCGATAATTGGATACAAACAATTAGTTGAAAAGTATTTCACTTGTTTCAGAGATAATTTGAGATTATATGCAATGCTACCAATTAATATTAGAGGGAGTATTATCAAAGACAGTAAGATAAGTTTAGATAAATCAATACAAGTAAAATACTATTTTGACGTTTTACCTGAAGGCATGAATTCAAAAGTTGAATTTGAATTCGATGATTATAATCAGTCATTATCTGAAATAGATAAAACAAATAAAATATTTCCTGAATTAAGAGATAATATCTTAAAATTGAGAGGTGATAAACTGCATATAATTCAAAGTAGTTCTTATTTTACTGATTCAATAAATCCAAGAATAACTGATCCATCAACCAGATTAATTTATCGTTGGTTATGGAATGACTTAGAGAGAATATCTTGGGTACAAGGTAGTTATAGTGATTGGCGAAATAAATAGATTTTTTTGGTAATTTCAGTTATAAAACCTTATTAACCTGGATAATTCATAAATTTCAAAATAAACCCATTTAAAGCATATAAATAGATAATTGCTTATTTTTTTCTGAATTGAAAAATTAAATTTAAAAAAAAGATTGTAAAATTTAGTATGAATAATACATACTAATATTTACTTTTAAAAACAGTTATTAAAAGAATGATTACCTACATTTATGATGAAAAAAAATAATAAATATTAATATTTTCCGTCATTTAAAGATAATTAAACAGGATTGATATGAAATTTAATATAAACCTTGATAGAGATGAAGATGGTATGTGGATTGCCGAATGCAATTCAATACCCGGTTGTGTTTCACAAGGTGCAACTAAAGAAGAAGCTATTATTAATGTAAAAGAAGCAATTCAGTTATGTCTCGAAGTGCGTTCAGAACTTGGTTATCCTTTAACTGTCGAAACTCAACAAATTGAGGTTTTTGCATAATGGGAAAGTTACCTGTTATAAGTGGAAGAAAATTAGTGAAATTTTTTGAAGAATTTGGGTGGTCTGTTATAAGGCAAAGAGGAAGCCATATTATAATGATAAAGAAAGGAGAAATAGTAACTTTATCAATTCCAGACCATAATGAAGTAGCAAAAGGAACTTTACGTAGTTTACTTCGTTCTGCAGATATTTCTATTGAAGAATACATCAACAAAATTTAGAAAATATTACGTAAATATTTCATTTTTTGTCAATTATATTTAATAAACCCTGAAGCAAGAAGTAGTTAATTCTTTGAAATAACCTTTTGAAGAATAAAGGAGTAAAAATGAAATTAAAAGTAGTTCAAGAAAATGATGCTATATATTTTCGGCTTGATGACTCAAAAATAATTGAATCTGAAGAAGTTGAAAAAGGAGTAATTCTTGATTTCAATGAACAGGGAAATATGGTTGGAGTTGAAATTCTAAATCTCAGAACTCCTGATGCCTCGTAGTTTGCTATTTCGCATATTTTACAATAAGAAATTAAATTTTTATAAAAGTATTTCCAATAGGTCATTTGTTATTGGTTATTAGTCATTAGTAGTTATATACTAATGACCAATGACTAATGACCAATAACTAATAAAATATTAATTGCAAACTGCGAAATTGTTTTTTACGAGATAAATCTCCTAACTCCTTTATTTTCGTTATGGGGTCAGGAGTTCTGAATTTGGTATATGATATTAGATTTTAGCTTCAGGCAACTTAATATAAAAAGTAGTTCCTTCGCCGACTTTGCTTTCCACATCAATAATTCCGCCGTGCTGATGAAGAATTCTTTGAGTTATTGGTAATCCCAGACCAGTTCCTTCAGGTTTTCTTGTAAAAAACGGATTGAATATTTTTGGTAAATCTTCAGGTGGTATTCCGGAGCCAGTGTCAGTAATTGAGCAGACAATAGTATTGCGTTCATTCTGTTTTGTTGCTTGCTCAATAAAAGTAGAAACAGCGATAATCCCTTTTGATTTGATAGCGTCAGCGGCATTTGTTAGCAAATTGATAAATACTTGTTGCATTTGCTTTCCGTCTGCAGCAACCAAGGGTAGCTTATCAATAAGTTTTAATTCGACAGTTATTTCTTTTCTTTTTAAAACGGAACTAACGAGTTCAAGTGTAGTAGTAATCAAACTGTTTAAACTTAAACCTTTAATATCTGGAATAGCAGGACGTGAGAAGTTCAAAGTAACTTCGACAATGCGTGCAATTCTGTCAACTCCCTGAAGAGCAGTTTTAATAAAATTACTTTCAGGAGCATCTTCCGGAATTTTCCTTTGCAAAATTTGTAAATTCAAATTAACTGCGGCTAATGGATTACGAATTTCGTGAGCAACTCCGGCGGAAAGTTGTCCAAGAAGCACTAATTTATCTGCCTGAACAAGTTTATCGGTAAGGGCGTGCTGTTCGCCAACATCACGAGCTATTGCCTGAATTAAATTTTGCCCTTCATACTCAACAAATCTGGCACTTACTTCAACCATAAGCGAAAAATTATCAGTCGTTTCTAAGGTTAATTCACTTAAAACAATAGGCGAGCTACTCCTTTGAAGAAGTTTAAAAATTCTCCTGAATTGTGGCAAAGTTGTCCCGAGTAATTTATTCCTTGGTATGTTTAATAAAATTGCAGCAAACTCATTGGCATCAAGAACTGACCAAGTATCGGGCTGAACTATAAAAACAGCATCAGTAGCATTGTCAAAAAAAGACTTATACCAGGCGAGCTGCTTTTGTAACTGAGTGATTTGCTCATCTTTTGGTATAGTTTCCTCTATTTTCTTTTTTCTTGGCATATTTCAAATTTACTTTTTCTTACAGCAGGAGAATTTCAATTTCCATACCAGAAAAATAGCTTCCCAAATAATTTTCTTATTCATTTTCGAAATACCGCTTCTTCGGTCAATAAAAATGATAGGAATTTCTTTAATATTCCCTTTATTTTTCCATACTTTATAATTCATTTCAATCTGGAAGCCATATCCGTTGGATTTGATTGCTTCTAAATTGATTTTCCTTAAAGCATCGGCGCGAAAACACTTATATCCGCCGGTTGCATCTTTTATCGGCATTCCAGTAATAATGCGGGTGTAAATATTAGCACCATAACTTAAAATTAACCTGCGAAGTGGCCAATTAACAACATTAACGCCAGTACTATAACGAGAACCAATCACTAAATCATATTTTTTAATTTGTGCAATAAAATTTGGAAGTTCTTCCGGGTCATGCGAAAAATCAGCATCCATTTCTAAAATAGCATCATAATTATTATCAAGTGAAAACCTAAAACCCTCACAATAAGCGGTTCCTAAGCCCATTTTTCCCGGTCTTTTTAGTATAAAAATCCTATTATCGTTTGCCATCATTTTCTCAACTGCCTGAGCAGTACCATCTGGCGAATTATCATCAACGACCAGAACATGTATATCTGGCATAACGTTATGAATTTTTTTGATAATACGCTCAATATTATCAATTTCATTATAAGTCGGAATAATAACAATAGATTTCATTTATGTTTGTCCGTGTCCCTTAATTACTAAAAATATTGTTCTAAATATAATTTCTAAATCAAGTTTTAATGAAAAATTTTCTATATAGTAAAAATCATCTTTCAGTCTGTTTTCAATTTCTTCCAGTGTTTCTTCATAAGCACCATATCGAACCTGATTCCAGCCAGTTAGTCCGGGGGCTGCTTTTAATCTTCGTCTGTAATACGGAACTAATTTGCTAAATTTTTCTACGAATATTGGTCTTTCAGGGCGGGGCCCAACTATACTCATTTCACCTTTTAAAATATTAAAGAATTGAGGGACTTCGTCTAAATGTGATTTTCTTAAAAAGTATCCAATCCTTGTAACGCGTGAATCACCTACTTTTGCCCATTGGGGACCGTCTTTTTCTGCGTTCTGAACCATTGAACGAAATTTAAATATTGTAAATATTTTGCCATTTTTCCCTACTCTTTCCTGCTTATAGAGAATAGGTCCTTTGGAGTCTAACTTCACAATTATTCCTATAACAAGCCATATTGGAAATCCCAAAACCAATACTAAAATGCTAAACAGAAAATCAATAACCCTTTTACACAGTTTTTGCCAAGGTGCAATAAGTTGCGGTGAAATTTCTATAAGAGGAATTCCATAAAGTGCCAAAGATTTAACCTGACCTGTGAAAATGTCGTAAATATCAGGGATTATTTTTACATTTATTCCTTTTGTATCGCATAAAGTAACAATATACATAAGCATTTTCTGGTCAGTTTTTTCTGCAGAAATTAAGACCTCTTCCGGCTGTAAATCATCTATGATTTCTTCTAATTTGCTAATATCTCCTTTATTTAGAGCCGTTATCGGATTGTTTTCTTCTGTTATTTTGTCAAAAAGAATTACTGCAACTATCTTATAACCCCATGATTTGGATTTTTGTATTCTGTTATGTAAATCACTAACTTTATTAAATGAACCGATAATAATTGCTGGTACAGATACAATTCCTTTTATTCGTAATTTTATTTGCAATCGCCTTGCAAAAAATCTGCCTAAACAAACAGAAAAAAACAAAATAACAAAAAAAGTTAGAAAAAGTAATCTCGGTGATTTACTGCTATCAAAAAAAACGAAAAAGAAAATGATTAATGTTCCAATAATTGTGATTCTAAGTATTGTAAATATTTCATCAAAAGGAGAACGAATGTACCAATTTTTATATAATCCTATGAACCAAAATAAAATTGTCCAGTAAACAAGCAAAGTGATTAATGGAGCAATAAATTCAAAAAATCCATATTGTATTGTTGTTTCGAACAATCCGGATTCAAATACTATAAAGAATTGAATGACATAACTTATTGAAATTGAAACAACATCAGCAATAAGTTGAAAAAATGAAGACGAATATTTTGACTTTATTATACTTATTCTCATAACTGCTCAATCAAAAGATTGAGTAAATTTAACATATCATTTAATTTTTAGAAATTAAATATTTTAAAACTTAATATAAACGTAGAATTCTAATTTATTAGTTTAAATTTTTAAATAATTAAAATACTAATTTAATAATTTAAAAGAAATGAAACTATTAATATTTGTAGAGGAGTTCTAAAAATTCAATTTTTCTTGTCATTCTGAACCCAAAAAAAATGAGAATTTATTTTAAATTGAGATGACATAAGGATTTATCCCCCGCTAGCGGGAACAAAGATGTCATTGGTAACGAAGTGAAGAATCTCAATACTTGTGGTATCAAATAGTTGTGAGATTCTTCGCTGCGCTTCAGAATGACAATTTTTAGAACTCCTCTATATTTTTAAACAAAAAAAAATCCGATGCCCTTTTGGGACACCGGATTTTTACAATGAATAAGTTGTTTTACTTATTTAGTAATCATCATAATAGTAGAAGCAGTTTGATTGCCAGAGCGCAATACGACATTATAAGCGCCACTTGTTAAATTGCTTGCATCGAAGACAACAGAATAAGTACCTGCGTTATAGAAGCCATTTGCTAAACGTGCAATTTCTTCACCATTAACATTATAAACAAGAATATCAGCATTGTCATCATTTACTAATGAGAATTCAAACTTGGTTGAGCTTGAAACTGGATTTGGAATATTAGTAATTGACATAACAAGTGCTGTTTCACTTTGAGCTGTAGCTTTAGCTAAATAAATAGCATTTGAATTATAATATAAAGCATCTTGTTCTAAACCATTTGTTATTTCCTGAATATTAATTAAAGAAATATCATTTAAAGTATTAGAATTTGAATTATAAAGTTTAACAGTTAATAATTCATTTGCTTTTGCACCGTCTAAATTAGCAGTAATGTCATTATCGCCCCAGATATTTACAGCGGCAACACCGTTATAAACTGCACCGGAACCGATAAGAACGTTATTTGCATTATAAACACCAATTTCATTTCCATTGCTAACATTAACTGAAAGTAATAAAGTTGCATTATTTCCAGTATTATTTACCTGAGGAATAAGATGTTTTGCAAGTGGAGTAACATCATCACCTGCAATCGCTCTACGTGCATCATTTGCTGGATAAGTTAAAGCAGCAGCTTGATTCATATAGAAGTAATAACCTTGACCTGGCTCCATATTTCCAATTGTGTTGATACCGTAAATTGGATTATAAATACCACCAGCATTATTCTTAACTAAAACAAGACTTGGGATTATTGTTGTAAGTGCAGTTACAGGTAACATTGGGTTATCACGGTAATATGCAGATAAGTTCCAACCTGAATTTAAGTTAAGAGGTGTAGTTTCAGGAACAATTTGTTCGCCGGTAAGAGTTAATACTTCGTTTCCGAGCATATTAACTAAATAACCAGCAGCATTATTCCAGTTGCCAATAGTATTAATGTTATATGCAGGAGAGTACATATCTCCGGAAGAGTTCTTCATTATCTTCAAATTACCAACGAAATCTTCAAACAATGAAACAACAGCTGGGTCAGTTGGAACAACATAACCGGAAATCATATTCCAGCCAGTATTTAATTGGATATCCTGAGATACTGACAAGTTTGTTATAAGTGTAGCAAGTATTGAGAATCCACCCGTTTCATAAACTTCAGGTCCAATTAAGAATGTTGCATAAGCAGATAATTCTTGTAGAGTTTGACCATTCCATACGCGGAATGTATAAGGTTCACCTAATGCATAACCATCTTTTATTGCCGTCTGAGAGTCATCGCCATAAACAGTAATATTTACACCTGCTGAAGACCAATCTGCAAAACCTGCGCAATACCATTCGCCAGGTACTCTCTCATAGAATAAACCAATAGCATCACCTTCTGTCATTGGACGGTCGCCAATCATTGGATTTACTGTTCCGGGGACCATTATTGTAGAAAAGTACTCGGTAATTGTAAACTCCCAAGGAACTGTACTGGGAGTACTAGTAGTAAATGTCCAAGCTATTGACCAACTGCTTCTTTGTTGTTCATTATTTAATGCTCTGGCTCTCCACCAATATTGCGTTTCATTAACTAATGGTGGGGTAACAAGATATGATAAAGAAGGAGTAGTTACATCAACGACAATATTTGAGAATGAGGAATTTGATGAAATTTGAATTTGGTATTCATCAGCATCAATAACACTTCCCCAGTTTATTACTGGACTTATAGGAACACCTGTTGCACCATTTAATGGTAAAGTTAATGTTGGTGCATCAAGGGTATTACTATATGGCGTAAATTCAAATTTTCTACCAGGTAATAATGCCATTTGAGTAGGTTGAATATCGTTAGAAGGCACTGTTGATGAAGCTACTGCAGGATTTGTAGGAACTACACTAATAAAATCTAAAGTACCACTATACAAACCATTCATACCAATACCAGCACCCCAATATGTTCCTGGGAATGAAGCCATTGGTCCATAATGAAATGTTATTTTATTAGTTGTTTCATGCAATCTAATTTGGAAATTGATATCACCAGTTGTTTGACCACTCGCTGTAATATTTCTGTATTGAATTGCATAAGCGCGGTATGGTTCTGAACCTTCAATTCTATAAGTAATATCACTATTGGCTTCCTCTAATGTGAAATCTTCCCAGAATGGAGAAATAAATTTTGGATAATCGGGAGATGATAGTTCGCTATTCCAAATATTTTGTGTTGTTGTGCCAAGAGCAATCCATCCATTTGTACTAATAGTAAGACTATTAAAGCCAACACCTGCATAATTAAATGTAAATGGTATTACAAAATTCTCTATTTGGTCATCTGCGATAATATTAGTTGGAGTACCATCAGCAAATTCAATGTATGCAGATTGTTCTTCAGAAAATTCATAAGTGTAAATATTTACCATATTACCGGTAGTAAATGCCCATACTGCTGACCAGTTACCAATATTTTGATTTCGATAACCTCTAACTCTCCAGAAATAAGAAGTGTTATTTTCGAGCATATTTTCAGGACCTAATATGAAGTTTACATCATCAATACCTTGTTGATTAACAATAATATCGCTAAAACTATTATCTGTAGCTACTTGTAACTCATATAATGTTGCACCAATTGATTGGTTCCATAAGAATTCTGTTGCGCAGTTTACAGATACACTACTGTTTAGTGGTGAAATCAATGCTACAGGTGGAATTGGACCATCAGTAATAAATGACCATGGCTGTGACCAGGAGGTTACATCACCACCTTCTTTTGCAGCGTTTACTCTCCAATAATATAATGCCGATGGAGCTAATGTTTGAGCAGCAGTTAATTGGTATGAAATATCAACTATTTCACTAACTTCAACAGATATCTCTGTGAAAGCGTCATCAGTAGCTATTTGAAGTGAATAACTTATTGCTTCTTCGGTTGGTTCCCAAGTGAAAGTTGGAGTAGTGCTTACGCCAACTGTGCCATCTAATGGCGAAACAAGCGTTGGTGCAGCATTTGACATATTAAACACAAATTTAATATTTGCTCTGTTCAATTTGGTTCCACCCCAGCCGATATTTTCTTCGACTGTGCAATAATCGTTTTCAATTCCGTCATTTGGATAATAACTTCTTTGTTGGCATCTTGCAACTGGAGTAGTTGTCCAATATTGTTGTGGATTGGCATTACCTTGTCTATCATAATGGCTAAAGCAGGTTTCAACAAGAATACTTGATACGCCATCCCAGAAGAATGGTTCAATGCAAGTATGATTATTCCATCCTAGAGCTGCTGTAAATGCAGTTTCTGGATCCCAAACTGTTGTCCAATCTTCATAATCCCAAGCGTTAGTCAACTGGGTCCAGGTTGTAAGCTTCATTCTTATAGCATATTCACCCGGATTAAGAGGACCTACGCCACCAGTCAAACGAGCTACATTCCATGCAAAATCTGTAATTTCTGTGCCGGCAACTGCGCCTGCTGCAAGTAGTTCTTCTGCAGTATATAAGAAATACAATCTTGCATGGTTATACCAGTTGCTATATGGCGATGGGGAAACATAATTATAGTAATCAGTATCAAATCTATCACCAGTTCCAACTACTATTGTATTTGGTGATGTTGTAAATGACCAGGGAGCTGACCACTCACTAATATCTGATGGATTTGCCATTTGAACTCTCCACCAATATAGTCTGTTTAATTCGAGACCTTCAGTAATATATGAATTATCTTCTAAACCGACTACATCATTAACAATATTTTCAAAATCTGCATCTCTGGCAACCTGAACATTGTAAGTAGTAGCTGCATAGTGTGATTCCCAATTTAATATTGTTGATGGATATAAATTAGTTGAACCTGTTTCTGGACTAACCAAAACTGGAACTGGCAATGGACCTTCAGTAACAAATCTGAACGGACGTGACCAGTTACTTGATAAAGTTTCTCCAAATGCTCTTGCTCTCCAGTAAAGTATTGAAAGTTCATTCAGCGCATTATCTTCAGAAACCTGATATTGAGTTTCATCTAAGTCATTAGCTTCCAATAAAACATTGGTGAAAAATCTATCTGTAGCAACTTGAATCGAATATGTTAATCCACCCAAAGATTCATTCCAATCAAATAATGGAGTTGTGCTAACTCCAAATTCATCACTTCCAGGATAAGCTAATACTGGAGAAAGAATTACTTCATCAACAAATTCAAATTTAATATTTGCTCTGTTCATATTGGGACCACCCCAGCCAATATTATCTTCAACGGTGCAATAATAATTTTCAATACCATCATTTGGATAATAACTTCTTTGTTGGCATCTTGCAACATCAGTAGTTGTCCAATATTGCTGTGGATTTGGATTACCAATTCTGTCATAATGGCTAAAACAGGTTTCAACCAGAATACTTGAAACACCATCCCAGAAGAATGGGTCAAAGCATTGGTGCATATTCCAACCTAAAGCGGCTGTAAATGGAGTTTCTGGTTCCCATACTGTTGACCAATCTTCATAGTCCCAAGTGCCGTTAAGTTGTGTCCACGAAGTTAATTTCATTCTAATTGAAAATTCGCCCGGATTCAATGCTCCGTTATTCGACTGCAACATTGCAATATTCCAGCCAAAATTATTTATAAATGTATTTGGAACTGCTCCACCTGCTAAAAGCTCTTCAGCAGTATATAAGAAGTATAAACGTGCATGATTATACCAGTTGCTGTATGGAGATGGTGATACATAGTTGTAATAATCTGTATCATAATCTGTTCCTGTTCCTACTATTACAATGGCTCCGGTTGAAAATGTCCATGGCTCGCACCAATCACTTACATCACTTGTATTGAACATTTGGACTCTCCAGTAATACTGTGTACTTGTTGCAAGTCCGGTTGTAATGTAAGATGTTTCGGTTAAACCCGGGGTATCCATCACAATATTTTCAAAATCAGCATCAGTAGCCACCTGAACATTATACCCAGTTGCTGCATAGTGTGGTTCCCATGTTATTAATGTTGATGGTGCAAGGTTAGTTGTTCCACTTTCTGGACTAACAAGAACAGGTGGTGGTAATTCACCTTCTGTTGTGAATTTCCAGCGGATTGACCAGGAACTTGTTTCGTTACCGTCATTTGCATTTGCTTTCCAATAGTATATTGTTAAAGGTTCTAATGGGGTCGTTGCTGGCACCTGATATTCACTTGCATCAATGCCTGATTCATTGATAACAACATTTGTGAATGCAATATCGGTTGCGACAATTACGCCGTAAGTTATTGCACCTTCCACGTCTGAAAAATCAAAAAGTGGAGTAACAGGAACGCTAAATGCGTTATTTGTCGGTTCTAAATTTGTTGGTGCTGGCAAACCACTTACCTCAATATTGAACATAATATTCGGTCTGTCCATTGATAAAGTAACGCCGGGAGGGGTAGTACATACAGTTGCAACATCATTTCTGCCATATCTGACTGAATTGTATGTTGTTGTTGTGTAATATGTACTTTGATTACTGGTATAAGAAGCATTGTTGAAACAAACATCTACAAGAATATTCGAGACACCATCCCAAAGGTATGGATTTGTAAACTCATGGATGTTCCAATCAAGAGTAGTTACATAAGATGGGCTTAGATAGACAGTCTCAAATCCATCTGTATCCCAGGTATTATTTAATGCTGTTTGAGTAGTAGATTTCAACCTTATTTCAAAGTTGGTCAAAGCAGCGGTAGAGTTTAATGCAGCTACGTTGAATGCAAGCGAAGTAAGCGCGCCTGGAGCACCGCCAGCTTCATAAATTTCATCAGCGAGAACTAAAATTTGGTGTTTTGCACCCCAATACCAATTTCCATAAGGCGCTGGATAAGTGGTATTATTATTGCTGTTAGTCCCAGTACCGATGATAACATCTATACCGGTCTGCGCATTTGTTAGTAAAGGAACTAACAAAAATAGTACAATCATTATAAGATTGTTTTTTAGTTGTTTCATTAGAAACTCCTTTTTGATTGTGGATAAATAATACAAATTAGTTAAAAATTAATTGTAAAAATATTTATTAAAATAAAATGAAAAAAATTACACTATTACAATATATAATTTAAAAAATAAATTCTATTTTTACAAAGAAAAAAATAATTGCAATTCAGCGTCAGTGCGATTTTTCTTTCATTTTTCTTTCATTTTTCTTTCATATTATTTTCATCATATATAAAATAATCAATAATGCTAAATATAATATTATCAAATAATATTATTTTAATCTTATATTATTATCATTTCTATCTATGCTAATATTTATATTACCAATATTTGATTTCCACTTTTTCCATTAAAATAAAGACTTTACATAATTGATTATAAAAAGTTACATTTCAAATATTAGCCCAAATGTTTGTTGTTAGCATTTAATTAATATTTTTCATTGTAATATCATTTGATATTTATTAAAAAAAATCTTCTTTTGTATCTACTAAGAAAAATTTCAATAATTCAATATTTTCGTTACTCAGTAACAGGAGAATAGCCCAATTGTTATTGATTTCAACAAGATACATATATCACTGCTTCAGTATTACAAAAAAAATAAAATTTCAGTACCCGGCAAAAATATATCATTATTTTTTCTTTTAAATTTCAGAACTCCTGATGCCTCGTAGTTTGATATTTCGCAGTCTTGTCATTCCGAATCGCAGCGAAGAATGACATCTTAGTTTATATGCTTTATAACTTTAAAGAATCTCAAAGTCATTGCTAACACGAAACTTGATATTTCTCACTTCGTTTACCAATGACATCTTTGCTTTTATTCTGCAAAACTTCTTAAATCAGATGTCCTACATCTTGCAGATGTAGGACATCTTTATCTTATGTCATCTCCATTATAATAAAGCATTTGCTTTATCAGGGGGTTCGAAATGACAGACAAAGATAGATTCTGACATCCGTCAGAATGACAACGTCTTTCTTGTCATACTATCAGCTTGCTGTTCGTATGATTGAAACGCAATAAAAAACTACGAGGCATCAGGAGTTCTAAAGTTTGGTTAAATAAAAAAATCAGCTAAATTGTAAAAATATCAAAAAAAATCATATTTTTGAAGAATATTTTAATTCTTTTTTGAATTAAGAAGTTTAGAAATAAAATAGAACTAATATAGATGGGCCGGGCAAAAAAAGTAATAAAAAATCTATTTTCATTGACAGTAGCAGAAATTGCGTCAAAAGGAATAATATTTATTACAACTGCGTATCTGGCAAGAGTTTTGCAACCGGAAGGGTTTGGAATAATTGGGTATGCAAATTCATTTATTGCTTATTTCCAAATTTTTGTCATTCTCGGTTTCCATGTGTTCGGTATCCGTGAAGTTTCAAAAAGTCCTTATACTCAAAATATAAAAAGTTATGTAAATAATATTGTTGCTCTGCGAAGTATATTTGCTATAATATCTTTTTTAATATATTTCACAATTATTTTTTTTATTGATAAGCCAACAGAAGTAAAGTTGGTGCTTTTTGTTACAGGATTTAATTTATTTTCTTATGCTGTTTTGCTTGATTGGGTCTTTATTGGACTCGAAAGAATGGAAATTCAGGCAGTTAGGCAGTTGATTACAGGAATATTAAACCTTGTTGGAATTTTTCTCTTTGTTAATGATAAAACAGATACGGTTCTTACTGCTGTAATATTTTCTGTTACAATAGCAATTAATAGCACTTGGATTTTCCTTTATTATCTAAAAATTTACAAAAACTTTAGATTTGAAAAGAATTTTGCATTATGGAAAACAATTTTAAAATCATCTTTACCCATTGGACTAACCAATCTATGCGTTATACTTTACTCATCTTTTAGCATATTAATTTTAGGTTTTTTCAGGACATATTACGAAACTGGAGTTTATGATGCCGGTTTCCGCTTTTACAGTTTAACTATGATGCCAGTCGCTATTATACAGGGAGCTTTTCTTCCTTTGCTTTCAAGGTCAAACAATCTGGAAGACAAGCAAATGGTAATGGACAAATACAATACTTTAATGTTTTTAGCAGGTGCTATTATTTGTGGCATAATTTTTACTTTTTCATCCCCATTTTCAAATCTTGTTTTTGGAAACAAATTTATTGAAACAGGTTGGATTACTAAGTTTATGATGGTTTCTGCAATGTTCGCATTCTTTAATCAAGGGCATTTGATGGCTCTATCTGCCTGGAACAAGGAAAATTTAGTTCTAAAATGTATTGCAGTTTCAGGAGTTACCAGCGTTTTACTGAATTTAATTATAACTCCCGTCTTAGGCACTGTTGGTGCTGCTTCTATTAGTGTCTTTTGTGAATTTTTAACTGTTGTTCTATTTTCTATTTTCACTTATAAATTAATTAAAAAAACATCTGTTTTCAAAATGTTTAAAATAATTGCTATTGCTGCGGCAGCGTGTTCTGTTGGATATTATGCTTATGAAAATGGAATTCATTATTTTTTATCGGCATTTTTATCTTTTGCTATTTATTCTGCATTAATTATTAAATTAAAAATAGTAAATATTAAAGAAGTTCTTTCATATTTTAAACCGAAGGAGAATTAAAAAATGAAATATGATTTTATGATAGTAGGAGCTGGATTTGCTGGAGCTGTTCTTGCTGAAAGGATTGCTACCCAGCTTAATAAAAAAGTATTAATCGTAGATAAAAGGAATCATATTGCAGGGAATTGCTTCGATTATTACGACACTAACGGAGTTTTAGTGCATAAATTCGGTCCACACGCTTTTCATACAAATTTAAAAAAAGTATGGAATTACCTCTCAAAATTTACAGATTGGCATTTTTATAATCATAAAGTTCTTGCCGTTGTTGATGGTAAAAAAATTCCTATTCCGTTTAATTTCAATTCGTTGGAACTCCTTTTCCCGAAAATTATTGCTGAAAAATTTATTGACAAGCTACTCAGCAGCTATGAATTTGGGTTAAAAATCCCAATATTAAAAATGCTTGAAAATCCAGATAGTGATATTAAATTTTTAGCAGATTTTATTTACAAAAATATTTTTTATTACTACAACATCAAGCAATGGGGACTAAAACCCGAAGAGCTTGACTATTCTGTTTCCTCACGCGTTCCTATATATTTAAGCAGAGATGACAGGTATTTTCAGGACTACTACCAGGCAATACCAAAAGCCGGTTACTCATCGCTTTTCAAAAATATGCTAACTTCAAAAAACATTCATATTCTTTTAAACGCGGACTATCGTGATATTATTGAAAATATAGAATTTGATAAACTGATTTATACTGGCGAAATAGATGCTTTCTTCGATTATTTGCATGGGAAATTGCCGTATAGAAGTTTGAGATTTAGCTTTGAGCAAAAAGAAATGGAATATTATCAGGAATTATCTCAGGTAAATTATCCAAACGATTTTGATTTTACCAGGATTACTGAATTCAAGCACTTTTTAAATCAAAGGACAACAACAACTACAATAGCACTTGAATATCCTGAAGAATATATCCCAAAAACCAATGAGCCATACTATCCTGTTCCAGCAACAGAAAATCTGGTTATTTTCGATAAATATAAAAAAGAAATGGAAAAACTTGCTGACAGTGTTATTTTTGTTGGACGGCTTGCGGAATATAAATACTACAATATGGACCAAATCGTAAGCGTTGCATTGCATACTTTTGAAAACAAGGTTTGTTGAATAAACTTTAACCTACATTATTTATAAATAAAAAGTGAATTCTTTATCACTCATTCCCAAGTTGCACTTGCGAATGTAACTTTCACAAAATTTATGATTTAAATCTTTATTCAAAAAAAATGCAAAGCACAGCTTGAAAAGAAATTTTCCTTCCCAAGTGCAACTTGGGAAGGAGCTCAAAATTAGTTTTTTTTCAATATTATGAATAAATCATTTAATATCAACTACTAATGAGTAATAAAGGATAAACAAAATGAAAATAGCAATAATTGGAACAGGTGGAATTGGAGGTTACTTTGGAGGAATGTTAGCCCGTGCCGCTTTTGATGTGAATTTCTTGGCGAGAGGTGAGCATTTCGCTGCAATTAAAAAAAGTGGCTTAACTGTTAAAAGCATAAATACTGAATTTCATATAGATAATGTGCAGATTTTCGATAGAATAAAGGATATTGGCACATCTGACCTTATTATTCTTTGCGTAAAAGCATGGCAAATAAAAGAAATAAGAGAAGATTTAAAGTCAATAATGGGCATTGATTCTGTTGTTCTACCTTTGCAAAATGGAGTAATGGCAGTAGAAGAATTATGTGAAGTAATCAATAAATCAAATATTCTTGGTGGGCTGTGCAGAATAATAAGCAAAATAGAATCGCCCGGTGTAATTAATCACTTTGGTATTTCGCCTTTAATTACTTTTGGTGAACTTGACAAATCTCTTTCAAACAGGGTTCTAGAAATACAAGCTATTTTTGATAAAGCAGGAATTCATAATCAAATTTCTAATGATATTGATTCTGATTTATGGAAAAAATTTATAGCAATATGCGTTAGTGGATTATTGGCTGTAACCCGCACTACTTATGGAGAACTGCGTGAGTTGAAAGAGACCCGTGAAATGATGATTGATTTGCTAAATGAAATTATTGCTTTAGCAATGAAAATCGGAATAAATATAGAAAATGATTTGTTAAATCAGGCAATATCTTTCATTGATTCATTCCCTTACAATTCAACTTCATCGCTTACAAGAGACGTTTGGGAAGGTAAACCATCTGAAATTGATTATCAAAATGGAACAGTAGTTAAACTCGGAGAAAAATACAGAGTGCCTACCCCAGTAAATAAATTTATTTATAACTGCATTTTACCAATGGAATTAAAAGCAAGAAACCAAATTAATTGATAATTGATAATTGATAATTGATAATTGATAATTGATAATTGGATGTTATGATAAGATTAAAGATATTTCACCTTCCAAAATTGCTTTTGATACCAATTTGCATTCAAAGATACATTTAAAGATGTCATTTCGAATCCCTATATAAAGCAAGTTCTTTATTTAAAGGGTGATGACATTAATTAAACTTTTGAAAAGTTAAGAAACTTTACAAAAGTATAAGAAATCTTCTTACTTTGCAAAAATTTCTTAACTTTTGTAAAGTTTTGGTTGTAAAAAAAACGATGTCATTCCGAACCCCCTGATAAAGCAAGTGCTTCATTTAAATGGGAATGACATAAGATAAAGATGTCCTACATCTGCAAGATGTAGGACATCTACTTTATAAAACTTTAGTAAAGTTTTTAAGGTCAAATGTAGCGATGTCATTGGTAAACGAAGTGAGGAATCTCAAATTCTGTAGTAGTAATGATTTGTGAGATTCCTCACTTCGTTTCAGAATGACAAGACTGTGCAATAGCAAACTACGAGGCATCTGGAGCTCTGAATTTGAAAACTTTTGAACATATTTTATTTTGAATTCTATAAATAATTGATATTATAAACTCTATTAAAATCGAATTCTAACTCACCCCAAAAAATATTTCAATTATTTTTCTTTTTTTTAAAAAAGCATTTGTATTCATTCAAAAGAATATGTATATTAAAATTGAAAAAATTATAATTTTAAAAATAAAAAATAATGAAAATTAAATGAAAATTATTAATATTTATAAATCAATTAAAAGGGTTCGTTTATGAAAATCGGAACAAAACTTTACGCATTCGTTGGAGGAATTGTAGTAGTCGTATTTGTTATTTTTGGAATTTATATGTATAATATTCTGAAAAGCAACATAGACTCAAGCTATCAGGAATCAATACAGGAGTACTTAAACAATTATACCCAAATGATAAATTTGGAAATTGATTCAAAAAAGGATAATGCTGAAGTAAGCATAAATTTACTTCAAAATTATTTAAAAACTCTTGGGTCAATATCAATAATGCCCAATGAATATGTTACTATTAATAATCAACAAGTGAACAAATGGTTAATTAATGGAAAGCAATTTCAGGAAAATATTGAAATTCCAGACAAATGTACAGAAATGGGAATTGAAATAATGTCAATATTTCAAAAATTTCCCGGTGGTTATTTTAGAATCGCTACAAGTGTAAAAGATGACAAAGGTCAGCGGGCCGTTGGAACAGTAATTCCTTATGATAGCCCTGTTGCTCAGGCAATTGAAAGAGGCGAGAGTTATATAGGCAGAAATCAGGTACTTGGTGTCTGGCTCATTGCTGCTTACGAACCATTGAGAATTAATGGTGAAATAGCTGGTATTATTGCTGTAGCTCAGCCAGAAATGAACTATACTGCTCTTTCAGAAGATTTTAAAACAAAGAAATATTTTGGCTCTGGTTATCCTTATATTGCTGATGAAAATGGTATTATGACTGCACACCCTAATTCTACAGGAAACAGCTTAGCAGAATATGATTTCTTCAAGGAAATGAAAGAGAAAAAAGATGGTGTTGTTGTTTATGATTGGGAAGGTAAAGAAAAAACACAATATTTTAGATATATTGAACCAATAAAAAGTTTTATTACAGTTGGTTGGTATTCTGAAGATTACGAAGCAATATTTGCTGAACTGCAGATGATTATTATTATTTCAGTATTAATTGCATTAGGTATTGTTATTCTGGTTCTTTACTTAATCGTTAAAAAGATAGTTCAATCCTTAAAGCAAGGAGTTGATGCTGCTGAACACATTGCCAAAGGAAATATGGATGTGAATTTAGAAAGCAATTCAAAAGATGAAACGGGACAATTGCTCGCTTCGATGAAGCAGATGGCGGTTTCTATCCAAAACCTTGTTAAAGAAATGAACACTGTTGCCGATGCTGCTGTTAATGGAAAATTGGACAGGAGAGGCGATACTGCCCCTTATGACGGTGAATTTAAATCTATCGTTAATGGATTTAATTCTACTTTAGATGCTGTAATTGGTCCTTTAAATATGACTGCTGAATACGTTGACAGAATCAGTAAAGGTGACATTCCGCCACGTATTACTGAGGAATACAAAGGTGATTTTAATGAGATTAAGAATAATCTAAATCAATGTATTGATGCTATTAGCTTATTGGTTAAAGATGCGAATTATCTTGCAAATTCAGCAGTTCAGGGAAAATTAGACGTTAGAGCTGATGCAACAAAACATCAGGGCGACTTCCGTGCTATTATTCAAGGAGTAAACAACACCTTAGATAATGTAATCGGTCCTTTAAATGTTGCTGCTGAATATGTTGACAGAATTAGCAAAGGTGACATTCCTCCAAGAATTACTGATGAATACAAAGGTGATTTCAATGAGTTGAAAAATAATTTAAATATGCTAATTGATGCTAATAATCAGGTTGCTGATGTTCTGGTTAAAGTTTCTCAGGGCGATTTAAATATTGATATTCGGGAACGCTCCGGTAACGATATTTTAGTAAGAAGTGTCAATACTGTTAAAAATAATTTGAACAACGTAGTTGACCAGTTTATGGTTATGCTCCAAGCTTTCGATGAAGGTAAATTAGATGTTAGAGGAGATGCAAGCAAATTAGCAGGGGCTTATGCCGAAATGGTCATCGGCATTAATAAGTCATTTGATGCTGTGATTGGTCCACTTAATATAGCAGCAGAATATGTTGACAGAATCAGTAAAGGTGATATTCCAGCTAAAATAACCGACAATTACAAGGGCGATTTTAATGAAATAAAAAATAATATAAATCAACTTATTGATAACGTTTCAATGATTTTAAAAGGTATAATAAGAGTTGGAAACAATATCAAAGATGGAAATTTAACTGACAGAGGACATTATGAAATGTTCCAGGGTGATTGGAGAGAACTCGTTATTAGTATCAACAATATTATCGAAGCTTTTGTTGCACCATTGAATGTTACATCTAAATATATAGATGATATATCCAAAGGGAATATGCCAGCAAAAATTACAGACGAATACAAAGGTGATTTCAATGAAATCAAAATTAATTTGAATACCTGTATTGATGCTATTAATCTATTAATCCAGGAAACTTTGTTTTTAGCCAATACTGCTGTTGAAGGGAAATTAGATAAACGTGCTGATGCAAGTAAGCATCTGGGAGATTATAGAAGAATTATTGAAGGTGTAAATAATACATTAGATGCTATTATAAATCCAATCGAAGAAACTGTCGATGTATTAAAGCAAATGTCTGAAGGTAATTTGTCTGTTAAAGTAAAAGGCGATTACAAAGGTGACCACGCTGTTATGAAAAACGCTTTAAACACAACTGTCGATTTAATGCCTTTCAAAGAAACAATTGCCGTTATGCAGTCGATGGCAGAAGGTGATTTAACAAAGAAGATGACAAGCGATTACAAAGGTGATAGTTTGGCACTGAAAAATGCTGTTAATGAAACTATCGAATCTATAAGCGAAATTCTTTCTCAAGTCAGGAACACAGTTGAAGAAGTGAACCGCGGCGCCTTACAGGTTTCCGATGCAAGCACTGCACTTTCTCAGGGCGCAACAGAGCAGGCAGCTTCTCTTGAAGAAATTACAAGCTCAATGACTGAAATCGGTTCTCAGACTAAACTTAATGCCGAGAACTCTAATTTAGCAAATGTGCTTACTTTAGAAGCCCGTGAATCAGCAGAAAAGGGTAACGTTGAAATGAATCAGTTGAATACTGCTATGACTGAAATCAATGAATCAAGTAAAAACATTTCAAAAATCATTAAGGCAATTGATGACATTGCTTTCCAAACGAATTTACTCGCTCTTAATGCTGCTGTTGAAGCTGCACGTGCTGGAAGACACGGAAAGGGATTCGCCGTTGTTGCTGAAGAAGTCCGTAGCTTGGCTGCCCGCAGTGCCACTGCTGCAAAAGAAACATCTGAAATGATTGAAAACAGTATTAAAACTGTTGAAAAAGGTTCAAATCTTGCAACCAAAACAAGTGAAGCTCTTGAAGAAATTAAGAACAAAAACATTAAAGCAGCAGATATTGTTGCTGAAATTACGACTTCTTCAAACGAACAGGCACAGGGAATTGCACAAATCAATGAGGGCTTAACTCAAATTGACAGAGTTACACAAACTAATACTGCAAGTGCCGAAGAAAGTGCTTCAGCAGCCGAAGAGCTTTCAGGACAGGCAAATCAGTTAAGACAAATGATTGACCGCTTCAAACTAAAAAATGAAATGTCTTCAAGATATTCTTCTGATTCAAGAAATTCAGGGTATGGTTCTGGTATGGTTACAGGGCGTAGTCACAGGACTAATGCTTTGCCTGAAAGCAGACGTCAGGAAAGAACAAGACCTGAAGATATTATTAGTCTTGATGGTGATGATTTCGGTAAATATTAATGTAGATTGATATTCCATATCTGCAAGATATGGTATATCTGTTCTTTTCTTCCTTCCCAAGTTCAACTTGGGAAGGATTTTTTTTAACTATTAAAATAATTCTATCCATACGAGAAACTTTATACCAAACCGCTAACAATAATGGTAATATAATCTGTCATTCTGAAGCGAATATAAACGAAGACGTTTACTTTTGAGAAAATGAACAAATGAGAAGCAAGCCATACTATCAACAAGTTGATAGTATGGCTTGGAAATTTTATAAATTCAGAACTCCAGACCCCATAACGAGAATAAAGGAGTTAGGAGATTTATCTAGTGTTGTAATTCGTTAAAAGACTCATTATATTGTGTCATTTCGACCCCCCAGATAAAGCAACCCCCTTATAAAGCAAGACCTTTATTTAAATGGAGATGACATTTTATAAACTTTTGCAAAGTTAAGAAACTTTACGAAAGTATTTAGCTTTTCTTACTTTGCGAAAGTTTCTTAACTTTCGTAAAGTTTTGGTTGTAAAAAGTAGCGATGTCATTGGCAACCGCCTGATAAAGCAAGACCTTTATTTTAATGAAGATGACATAAGGATTAGAAGATTAGAAGGTTTAGTTTATTAACTTTCGCAAAGTTGGGAAACTCGTGCGAAAGTATTAAGTTCTTCTAACTTTGCGAAAGATTGAAATCAGTTAAAAGTATTTGAATTTACTGTGGAAAGAGGTTTGTTTTTTTTAACTTCGTAGGAGTGTCCGGTTTGTAGAAATAATAATGAAAAAAGAAAAGCTACGTAGTTGCGACCTATCTTTACTACAAACTGACCACTCCTACGGAGTTTTGCAAACTCAAAATACTTTTTCTACAAACAGGAAGCAACTACGTTGCTTTTTCTTACACTTTGCGAAAGTTTCTTAACTTTCGTAAAGTTATGTGGAATAAAAAATAAAGATGTCATTGGCAACGAAGTGACACAATATAATAAGTCTTTTAACGAATTACAACACTAGTAAAGAATAATTGCGCAGTTAATCTCCCAAATAAATTTGGGAGTTACTCTAATTATTAGAATAACTCCTAAATTTATTTAGGAGTTATATGTTTGCAAATTTGTGAAATTACATTATTTTTAATATCAGAACTATGTTAATTGCGAAATACCAAACTACGAGGCATCAGGAGCTCTGAAGTTAAGAAACTTTCGCAAAGTAAGACGAATTTCACTTTTGTAAAGTTTCTTAACTTTGCAAAAGTTTAAATATGTCATTTCCATTTAAATAAAAGTCTTTTTTTATAAGGGGGTTCCTAATGACAACTTTTTGCAATATTTACGCAATTGTTCTTTACGAAGCGATTCTCCTAACTCCTTTATTTTCGTTATGGAGGCAGAAGCTCTGAACTTGTTGATAGTATGACTTATATCTTAACAATCAGTTGGTAAGTTGAAAAAATCTGAAATTACAAAAGTCTAAATTCTAAATTTTATTCAAATTTAAATAAATAATTTTTGAAAATGAGATAAAAATTGCTATATTTAATATTGTATTTTTTATAATTTTAATAATAAATAATTAATGATATTAATTTAAGTTAATTTTAATAATTTATTATTTGTCATATTAAACACCAAAGCAGAACAAATGAAAATTAACATACATTAATATTTTAAATAATGAATTATATAACTCCAATAGAATTAGCATTATACGAAAAAGTTGAACCACCACATTTGGAGCGTTCAAATTTCTTTTATTCATTCTCACTTCTCCCGAAAGAGCAGCGCTATGCAATAAACTCCCTGTATTCTTTTTGCAGTTATATAGATGATATTGTTGACAGCAATCCGAATAACGACCAAAAAATATTAAAGCATAAGCATCAGCGATTGGATTTATGGGTTAAAGTCATTGAAAAACTTTATCAGGGCAATGAA
This sequence comes from uncultured Hyphomicrobiales bacterium, assembly GCA_964499465.1. Classification (GTDB taxonomy): domain Bacteria; phylum Bacteroidota; class Ignavibacteria; order Kapaibacteriales; family UBA2268; genus JAAYJM01. The sequence continues at coordinate 1,412 of CAZCLJ010000017.1, read as the reverse complement.
AACAGCAAGCTAATTGCACCTCTTCAACTTCTCGTCCAAAGATTTGCTATTCCCAAACAATATTTTCTTACATTAATAGACGGTTGCAGACGTGACCTAATTCAGAAAAGATACAATACTTTTGAAGAATTAAAAGACTATTGCTATAGCGTTGCAAGTGTTGTCGGCTTAATCACTATCGAAATATTTGGGCATAAATACGAAGAAACAAAGAATTACGCTATTAATCTTGGTTATGCTTTGCAATTAACGAACATAATGAGAGATGTTAAATTCGATAAAGACAGAGGTTATATTTATCTCCCATTAGAAGATTTAGAAAAATTTGGCTATTCAGAAAAAGATTTATATAACGAAAAATACAATCAGAATTTTTACGAATTAATGTGTTTCGAGGCAGACCGAACAAGAGAATACTACCACAAAGCACGACAACTACTCAGACCAGACGAAAGAGCAACTTGCTTTACAGCAGAAGTTATGGATTCTATTTACTACCGGCTACTCGAAAAAATCGAACTCAAAGAATTTAACGTATTTGAGAAAAAGATTAGAGTTGCTGCAATGCATAAACTCATAATCACGCTAAAACAATGGATTTCAATTAAAATGTTTGTTAATCGCCTGAAAAAGAATATGTAATGGCTACGTTTTTAAGCGTTTTTAAGAAAGATATTCGGAGCGAATTCCGAACGAGATATTCAATTTCTGCTATTTTATTATTTATTCTTACCTCCTGTTCAATTATCGGCTTCGGAATTGCCGACTCTAAATTAGACTCAAATATTTCATCTGCACTGCTTTGGGTAATAATGTTTTTTACAAGTATGATTGGACTTTCTAAAAGCTTCGTTACCGAAGAAGAAAGAGGAACTATTCTGCTTTTAAAACTCTACTCAAGTTCTTCGGCTGTATATTTCGGAAAACTTCTTTTTAATATTGTATTATGCGTGATTATTAATTTTTTTGCATCAATACTATTTTTATTTTTTATTAATCAAAATGAAATCCAATCTCTTCTGTTATTTTGGATATCAGTAATTCTTGGAAGTATTGCTATTGGCTCTGCTTCAACAATAATTTCAGCAATTATTTCAAAAGCAAATGTGAAAAACGCAATTTTCCCGGTGCTTTCATTCCCGGTTATGTTGCCAATAATAATTGCCGGGCTTGATGCAACCCGTCTTTCTTATGCAACCGATGATTTGTCGGAAGCATTTACATTATTTATTCAAATACTATTATTCACTATAGCAATTATTTCAATTTCCTACGTTTTGTTTAGCTTTGTATGGAATGAAACTTAATTATTAATTATTAATTATTAATTATTAATTATTAATTATTATGGTTATTAAGTTATTAAGTTATTAAGTTATTAAGTTATTGAGTTATTAAGTTATTAAGTTATT